>NZ_CP172839.1:0-122500 GCF_051201215.1 Candidatus Pelagibacter bacterium nBUS_36 | reverse complement strand
ACCAACCGCATTAACCTTCCAGCACCGGGCAGGCGTCAGACCCTATACATCCACTTACGTGTTAGCAGAGCCCTGTGTTTTTGATAAACAGTCGCTTCTCCCTGGCTTGTGCCACCCTTTCATAGTTGCCTACAAAAAGGTCTTCCTTATCCCGAAGTTACGGAAGCATTTTGCCGAGTTCCTTCAACATCATTCTCTCAAGCGCCTAAATATACTCTATTAATCTACCTGTGTCGGTTTCGGGTACGGTCTTAATGATGGAGCTATTTCTTGGGACCCCTTCGCGGCAAGTTCAATCCATTAAGAACTCACAACTTACGGAATCCGTCACTACCATCAGGTCAAGGAATATTAACCTTGTTTCCATCGACTACGGCTTTCGCCCTCGCCTTAGGTGCCGACTAACTCTGCGCGGATTAACCTTGCGCAGAAACCCTTAGATTTTCGGCGAAGAAGTTTTTCACTTCTTTTATCGTTACTTATGTCAGCATTCGCACTTCTGATACCTCCAGGATCCCTCACGGGTATCCCTTCACAGGCTTACAGAACGTTCCGCTACCGCTTACAAAACTCGAAAGTTTTGTAAACCCACAGATTCGGTATATGATTTTAGCCCCGTTACATCTTCGGCGCAGAAACTCTATTAGACCGGTGAGCTGTTACGCTATCTTTAAAGGATGGCTGCTTCTAAGCCAACCTCCCGGCTGTTAAGGAATTTCCACATCCTTTCACACTTAATCATAATTTTGGGACCTTATCTGGTGGTCTGGGCTCTTTCCCTCTCGACCATGGACCTTAGCACCCACAGTCTGTCTGTTGAAGAACAATGTCTAGCATTCGGAGTTTTATTAGGTTTGGTAAGAATTTCTTCCCCCTAGCCCATTTAGTGCTCTACCTCTAAACATCTATTTATTCAACGCACTACCTAAATAGTTTTCGCGGAAAACCAGCTATCTACGAATTTGGTTGGCCTTTCACCCCTTACCACAAGTCATCCAAAGACTTTTCAACGTCAACTGGTTCGGTCCTCCGGTTGGTGTTACCCAACTTTCAACCTGCTCATGGTAAGCTCATTCGTTTTCGGGTCTAATTCATTAAACTAATCGCCCTATTAAGACTTGCTTTCGCTACGCCTACACCTAGATGGCTTAAGCTTGCTTAATAAATTAAGTCACTGACCCATTATACAAAAGGTACGCCCTCACCCTAAAAAAGGCTCGGACTGATTGTAGGCATGCAGTTTCAGGTTCTATTTCACTCCCCTAATAGGGGTTCTTTTCACCTTTCCCTCACGGTACTAGTTCACTATCGGTCACTGAAGAGTATTTAGGCTTAGAGGGTGGTCCCCCTATATTCGAGCAGGATTTCTCGTGTCCCGCTTTACTCAAGAATTTTGTTAAACATTACTCATACGGGACTATCACCCTCTATGGTTAGCATTTCCAAACTATTCAAATTTTTTTAACAAAACTACTGGCCTAGTCCGCGTTCGCTCGCCACTACTAACGGAATCTCAATTGATTTCTTTTCCTCTGGTTACTTAGATGTTTCAGTTCTCCAGGTTGTCTCTTTAAACCTATGTATTCAGTTTAAAGTACCACATAAAGTGGTGGGTTTCCCCATTCGGAAATTTTCGGATCAAAACTTACATACAGCTCCCCGAAACTTATCGCAGTATATCACGTCCTTCATCGGCTTTCAGTGCCAAGGCATCCACTACACGCCCTTAAACGCTTGATTTATGCACAGAAAAAAATTCTTTCTGTGTTGAATCAAATTTTTATTTTGAACATTAGCTAATAACATTACTAATGTTCGGATATAGATATTGATATTAATTATTATTTTTATTTACAATTTGTATAACTAAATGTTTCCTGGTGGAGGATAGCGGGATCGAACCGCTGACCTCCTGAATGCAAATCAGGCGCTCTCCCAGCTGAGCTAATCCCCCAGTTAAGTATGGTGGGCCGAGAAAGACTTCGAACTTTCGACCCCACCCTTATCAAGGGTGTGCTCTAACCAACTGAGCTACCGGCCCTACAAGAAGGAAACATTACTTTAAGAAGAGAAATGAGGACGGTCAACATTACCGATGTATATTATTTAGAATGAAATTTTACTTTCATTCATCCTTAGAAAGGAGGTAATCCAGCCGCAGGTTCCCCTACGGCTACCTTGTTACGACTTCACCCCAGTCGCTGACTATACCGTGGTCAAGGGTTTGAAACCTTGCCTTAAGGTAGAACCAACTCCCATGGTGTGACGGGCGGTGTGTACAAGACCCGGGAACGCATTCACCGTGGCACGCTGATCCACGATTACTAGTAATTCCAGCTTCATGCACTCGAGTTGCAGAGTGCAATCCGAACTGAGGTATCTTTTAGGGATTTGCTTAACTTCGCAGTCTTGCTTCCTGTTGTAGATACCATTGTAGCACGTGTGTAGCCCAACACGTAAGGGCCATGAGGACTTGACGTCATCCCCACCTTCCTCCAGCTTATCACTGGCAGTTCTTTCAGAGTGCCCAACTTAATGATGGCAACTAAAAGTGAGGGTTGCGCTCGTTGCGGGACTTAACCCAACATCTCACGACACGAGCTGACGACAGCCATGCAGCACCTGTGTTTCGTCCGGCCGAACCGAAAACTTTAATCTCTTAAAGTCGCGACGAACATGTCAAGTGTTGGTAAGGTTCTGCGCGTATCTTCGAATTAAACCACATGCTCCACTACTTGTGCGGGTCCCCGTCAATTCATTTGAGTTTTAACCTTGCGGTCGTACTCCCCAGGCGGTGTGTTTATCGCTTTCGCTGCGACACTGAAAATAAATTTCCAACGTCTAACACACATCGTTTACGGCATGGACTACGAGGGTATCTAATCCTCTTCGCTACCCATGCTTTCGTTCCTCAGTGTCAGTAATGATCCAGAAAGCTGCCTTCGCAATTGGTATTCTTTCTAATATCTACGAATTTCACCTCTACACTAGAAATTCTGCTTTCCTCTATCATACTCTAGCTGAAAAGTTTTGATGGCAGTTCCAGAGTTAAGCTCTGGGATTTCACCACCAACTTTTTCAACCACCTACGAACTCTTTAAGCCCAGTAATTCCGAACTACGCTAGGTCCCTTCGTATTACCGCGGCTGCTGGCACGAAGTTAGCCGGACCTTCTTATTCGGGTACAGTCATTTTCTTCCCCGACGAAAGAGCTTTACAACCCAAAGGCCTTCTTCACTCACGCGGCATCGCTGCATCAGAGTTTCCTCCATTGTGCAAGATTCCCCACTGCTGCCTCCCGTAGGAGTTTGGGCCGTGTCTCAGTCCCAATGTGGCTGATCATCCTCTCAAATCAGCTATAGATCACAGTCTTGGTAGGCCATTACCCCACCAACAAACTAATCTAGTGCAGGCTCATCCAATGGTGCATAAAGCTTTCTCCGTAAAGACTTATCCGGTATTAGCACAAGTTTCCTCGTGTTATTCCAGGCCAAAGGGCAGATACCTACATGTTACTCACCCGTCTGCCACTAAGTATTGCTACTTCGTTCGACTTGCATGTGTTAGGCGTGCCGCCAGCGTACGTTCTGAGCCATGATCAAACTCTCAAGTTTAAAAACGGCGCACACTAGCTTCTATATAAATTCTAAGAATAAAATTTATATAATGTTGAAGTGTGTACGACAAATTTTGGTAACCTTAACCGTCCACACTTCTCTTCTTAAATTTTTACATTTTAAATAACTAATTGGGTCAAAAAAGCCCAATAATCCTCACTAATTTATTGAGTAAACAATAATTTTAATAAGAAAGTGTGACGCTTATAGGCTAAAATAAAAGGAAATCAAGCAATTAAGGTCAAAAAAAATAACTAAAAAGTGATGATTTTAAAGGGTTTTTTTTGATGTTTTTGTGTTTCTAATCTAATAATTAATTACCAAACAATTTAAAATGTTAAAAAAATTTTCCAACAAAATAAAAAAAGGGGGGGAATTTTTTCCTTTAGTTGCAGTTATTATATTAACCGTAGCACTAACTAGTTATTTTAACCAAGAGAAAAAAAATAATAAAAAAAATTATAACAATTTTATAGATAATGTGTATCTCAAAAAAACTCTTAACCATATAATTAACAACTTAGAACCAAAATATAAAAGAATAAAACATAAAATCAAATCAGGTGAAACTTTTGATAAAATATTAGATAAATATGAGATTGATAAAGATGAAATTATTGAAATAAAGAATTCTCTTTCAAAAAAAGTTAATCTTAACAAAATGAATACAAAACAAGTTATTCAGTTTAGTTTAGATCAAACAGATAACAAAATTAAAGAATTTACCTTTCAGGTTTCTAATACAGAAAAAATATATTTAACAAGAAATAACGAAGACGATAGATTTAATCAAAAAATAATATCTATAAAATTAGAAAAAAAAATTATTTATAAAGAGAATATAATTTTACAGAGTCTTTATAAATCAGCTGTAGATCAAAATATACCTGCTAATACAATAATTGAATTTGCGAGGATATATGGTTTCCAAGTTGATTTTCAAAGAGACATTAGAAAAAAAGATAAATTTCAAATAATGTATGAAGTTTTTTTAAATGAAAAAAAAGAAATTATTGAAAGTGGAGAAATACTTTTTGCAAACTTAAAACTCAGTGGCCAAGATAACGCTTTATATCATTTTAACAATGATGGTGATGATGGTCATTATGATAAAAATGGAAAAAGTGTTCAAAAAGCATTGATGAAAACTCCAATTAACGGTGCAAGATTATCCTCTTCGTTTGGAATGAGAAAACATCCAATAGATGGATTTAATAAGATGCATAGAGGAACGGATTTTGCAGCACCAAAAGGAACACCAATTATGGCATCTGGAAATGGGATTATTAAAAAAGCAGGTTGGTGTGGAGGTGGTGGTAATTGTGTAAAAATTCGACACAATTCAACTTACGAAACAATCTATGCACATATGTCAAAATTTGCTAGAGGAATTAAAACTGGTGTTAGAGTAAAACAAGGTCAAACTATAGGGTTTGTAGGTTCAACAGGAAAATCTACTGGTCCACATCTACACTATGAAGTAATAATTAACGGAAAAAAAGTTAATTCACAAAAATTAAAACTTCCTTCAGGTAAAATTTTAAAAGGAAAAGAGAGAGAAATATTTGAAACTACAAAGATTAAGTTGAACGTTCTTAAATCTGAAAAAATTATTGGTTTAAATTAATTAATTTCTGACTGTATCTTAGTTGTTTTTTTTTCTTGAGCTTCCTCTTTCACTTTATCATCAGAAACTTCAACTTTTTTAACAATCTTTTCTTGGGAAATTTCATCATTTTCTACTTTATTATCAGCATATTTTGCTTTTCTAAAGCTCTCTTGTTCATTTAAAATTCTAGTAAAATGATCCGCATGCTGCAAATAATTTTCAGATAAAATTTTATCTCCATTAGATGATGCTTCTCTTGCTAAATCATTATATTTTTCGATTAATTTTGGAGCATTATGATTATTTCTACCAGGTGCTTTTCTTTTAAAATTTTCGTTATTTGGATAGCTTGATCCAAATTTAGGTCTATCTCCATTACTTTTGAAGTTTCTATCATTTCTTCTAAAATTATTTCTTCGAACGTTATTATTATTTCTAAATGTTACCATAATTTTAATTGATTATATTTTCGTACTAACAATACAACGATCATTCTTTGCAAGATCTTTTGAAGTACTGTTTATATAAAAACCTTCTTTATTTAATAAATTAATTACTTTATTTTTTTGATTAAAACCAATCTCTAAAATAAATTTACCATTTTTTTTTATCAGTTCAGACGATTTTTTAATAACTTTTCTGAGTTCTGATAAACCGTCTAATCCACCATCGAGAGCTAATTTTGGTTCGTATTTAGCTACATCTCTTTCCAAATATCTTAAATCTAATTTTTTAATATAAGGAGGATTAGAAACTATTAAATCATATTTGCCTAAACAGAATTTGTCAACATCTGTTTTATATAATTTTGTTCTTGCTTCTACCTTAAGATTTTTTGCATTTATTTTGCTTATATTTAAACAGTTTTTACTAATATCTATCCCTGTGCCATAAAAACTTTTTCTTTCTTTTAAAATAGTTAATAAAATACATCCTGATCCAATACCAATATCCAATATACTCATTGTATTTTTATGTTTACTTAGCTTTAATATATGTTCTATTACCAATTCTGTATCTGGTCTTGGTATTAAAGTATCACTCGTAACAAAAAATTCAGAATTCCAAAAAAACTTTTTATTAATAAGGTGAGCGATTGGTTTTCTAGATGAACGTTCTTTTATTAATCTTTTAAAATATTTTAAATTTTCATCTTTTAAATCTTTATTATTATTTAAAATGATATATTTTCTATCTTCGCCAAGTGCTTTAGCCATTAAGATTTCAGTATCTAATTGAGCTGTTTGAATACACCTGTTTTTTAAAATATTTGTTCCTTGAATAATTGCTGATTGAATATTCATTTATTTTAAATTACTTAAGCTATCTTCTTGTGCTTGTAGGGTTAAAGATTCAATCATTTCATCAAATGCTTCACCCTCTAAAAACTCTTCTAATCTATGAAGTGTTAAATTTATTCTATGATCTGTAACTCTTCCTTGTGGAAAGTTATAAGTTCTAATTCTTTCAGATCTATCTCCAGTTCCAATTTTTGTTTTTCTATCTTGAGATCTTTCTTGATCAATTCTAGATCTCTCCAGCTCATAAAGGCGTGATCTTAAAATTTTCATACCTTTAGCTTTATTTTTGTGCTGGGATTTTTCATCTTGTTGAGAAACAGAAAGGCCTGTTGGAATGTGTGTTATTCTTACTGCACTATCCGTTGTGTTTACAGATTGTCCTCCTGGACCACCAGCTCTGAATACATCTATTCTTAAATCAGAGTCATTTATTTTAAGATCAACCTCTTCAGCTTCAGGTAAAACAGCAACTGTTGCTGCAGAAGTATGAACCCTTCCTTGAGTTTCTGTATCTGGTACTCTTTGGACTCTATGAACTCCACTTTCATATTTTAATGTAGAATAAATATTGGTCCCTTTGATTGATGCTATAACTTCTTTTAATCCTCCAGCATCACTTCTAGAAATTGATATTAATTCTAGTGACCATTTTTTTTTATGACTTACTTTTTCATACATTTTAAAAAGGTCTGAAGCAAACAAACTTGCTTCAAGTCCTCCTGTTCCAGCTCTAATTTCAATAATTGCATTCTTTTTGTCTGCTTCATCTTTTGGTAATAAAAACAGTTTTAATTTCTTTTCATTTATTTCATGCTCAGACTTAAGTTCTGTTAGCTCCAACTCAGCCATACTTTTGAGTTCTTCCTCTCCTGAATTATCTTCTAAAATTTTTTCCAGTTCTTTTTTATCTTTTTCAAATGAAATATATTTTTTAGCATTTTCTATTATCTCATTCACATCTGAATACTCTTTAGATTTTTCAGCAAATAATTTTTTGTCTATTTCACCTGAAGACAAATCTTTTTCTAATATAGAATGTTTTGATATAAGTTCTTCAATTGTTTTGATAGGTATCATGGTTTTTTTTCAAGTTCAGATGCTTTCTTTTCAACTTCTAAAACAACTTTGTTTATAATATCATCTGTTAGAACTTTTTCACTTTGAACTCCAGATAAATAAAGCATATTATTGCCTTTTCCACCTCCTGTAATTCCAATATCTGTCATGGCCGCTTCCCCAGGACCATTAACTACACATCCAATAATAGACAATGTTACAGATGTTTTAATATGTGACAGTTTTTCTTCTAATACCTTGACAGTATCTATTACTTGAAATGCTTGTCGTGCACATGATGGGCAAGAAATAATTTTTACTCCTCTATTTCGTAACCCTAATGATTTCAAGATTTCATTTCCAATCTTAACTTCTTTCACAGGATCATCTGAAAGCGAAACTCTAATAGTGTCTCCAATTCCATCCAAAAGAAGTGAGCCTAACCCAATAGAAGATTTAACACTACCAGAAACAAAGCTTCCAGCTTCTGTTATTCCAAGATGTAATGGATAGTTCATAACTTGTGAAAGTTGTCGATAAGCGGCAATTGATAGAAAAACATCAGAAGATTTAACACTAACCTTAAAATTAAAAAAATCTTGGTCCTCTAAAATTTTTATATTCCTCATTGCACTTTCAACTAATGCTTCTGGGCATGGCTCTTTATATTTTTCTAAAATATCTTTTTCAAGTGAACCTGCATTCACTCCAATTCTTATTGAACAATCATTATTTTTAGCAGCACTCAGTACATCATGAATTTTATCTTTATCTCCAATATTTCCAGGATTTATTCTTAAACATTTTGCACCATTTTCTGCTGCTTCGATGGCTCTTTTATAATGAAAATGAATATCGGCTATTATTGGGATTTTAACATTTTTGCTAATTTCTTTTAAAGATTTTGATGAAGCCTCGTCAGGACAAGAAACTCTAACGATGTCTGCACCTTCCTCATAAATTTCATTGATTTGTTTAATTGTTGATTTAATATCAGTTGTCAATGTGTTGGTCATTGACTGAACAGAAATAGGGTTTTTGCCTCCAACTTTAACATCGCCTACTTTAATTACTTTAGTATTTTTTCTATTGATATTTCTAAAAGGCCTAAGGCTCATAAAAATTAGTCTAGTTTAAATTCTTTATGCAGAACAGCTACTGCTTTTTTTACATTCTTGGATGAAACTAATACAGAAATTTTAATTTCAGATGTTGAAATCACCAAAATATTTATCTTTTTTGAGGCTAACGCTTGAAACATTCTATATGTAATACCTGGTGTAGTTATCATGCCAACACCAATTATTGAAACTTTTGACACATCCTTGTCAAAAGATATTTTTTTATAAGATATTTTTTTATTTAGTTTTATTAATTTTTCTGTTTTTTTAAGATCATCAGATTTTATGGTAAATGTTAAATCAGTTTCTTTACCATTTAATGAAATGTTTTGAATAACCATATCCACATTAATCAAATTCTGTGACAAAGGTTTAAAAATAGATGCAGCGACACCTGGTCTATCTTTAACACCAACAATTGTAATTTTTGCATCATTTTTTGTTGATGAAATTCCAGTAATAATTTGATCACTAAATGCTTTTTTGGATCCTGTAATCAATGTCCCAGATTTACTAATAAATGAAGATTTGACCCTAATATCAATATTATTTAATTTAGCATCCTGAACTGACGTTGGCTGCATAACTTTTGATCCTAACGATGCCATTTCTAGCATTTCATCATAAAAGATTTTTTTTATTTTTTTTGCATTTTTATATTGTCTAGGATCAGTTGTATAAACTCCATCAACATCCGTATAAATTACACACTCATCTGCTTTAATAAATTTTGCTAACATAATAGCTGTTGCATCTGACCCACTTCTACCGATGGTAGTTAATCTAAATTTATTATTTATACCTTGAAAACCAGTGATAATAGGAATCCCCCCACTTTTTAAATAATTATTTAATTCCCTAACAACTACCTTTTCAATTCTAGCGCCAGAATATGGGCCTTCTGTAATTATGGGCAATTGCCATGACATCCATGATCTCGATCTAAATCCGACATGATTTAACCTACCTGCAATCAATGCACAAGAAGCCTGCTCACCTGTAGATACTAAGGTGTCATATTCTGCTTTATTAAAATTATTACTAATTAGCTTTGATTTATTAACAAGATCATTCGTTACACCACTCATAGCAGATGAAATTACAACTACCCTATTTTTTTTCTTTTTATAAGAAACAATAATTTTGCAAACTTTTTTGATTCTATCAACACTTCCTACAGAAGTTCCACCAAATTTAAGTACAACGGTTTTCATTGATCAGATTTTATTATTATAATTTAATTAATATTTGATAAAATACATCTTAATTGTTATGTCAACTAATTATCTATCATGAGTAGTGTAAATAAAAAAGAAATAGAAAAATTTTCAAGAATGGCCTCTGAATGGTGGGATCCAAAAGGTAAATTTAAACCCCTTCATAAATTTAATCCTATACGAATAAAATATATTAAAGAAAGCATAATTGAGAATTTTAAATTAAAAAATAAGATAAAACCTCTAAATAAAATTAATATTTTAGATATTGGATGCGGAGGTGGTTTGCTTTCTGAGCCAATGCAAAGATTAGGTGCAAACGTAACTGGAATAGATGCTTCAATTAAAAATATAAAAGTTGCAAAACTACATGCTCAAAAAAACAAACTTAAGATAAATTATTTGTGTTCATCTCCTGAAAAATTAAAAACTAAAAAAAAATATGATGTAATTTTAAATATGGAAATAGTTGAACATGTCGATGATCTTAATTTTTTTTTGAAATCAAGTTCAAAACTACTTAAAAAAAATGGACTAATGTTTGTAGCAACTATTAACAAAACTTTAAAATCTTATGTGTTTGCTATTGTCGGTGCTGAATATATCTTAGGATGGTTACCTATTGGAACTCATGAGTGGGAAAAATTTGTAAAACCTGAAGAACTTAAAAAAATTTTAAAAAAAAATAACTTATTTTTAAGCAAGTTAGATGGAATGCATTTTAATATAGTAAAAAATCAATGGAAAATTTCAAATGATTTATCTGTTAATTATATTGCTGAATTTATAAAAAATTAATTATTTTTATCATCTAGCCAGGGTATCATCTGAGTTTCAATTCCTTCTTCTTTTAATTCCTTAATATCGTTTTTAGATGCATTACCATAAATACCTTTGGTTTTCTTTTTTTTATCATAATGGATTGATCTTGCTTCATAGACAAAATTTTCACCGACATATTGAAAATTTTGTTTAATAAATTTTTGATATTTCTTAATAGTTTTTTTAATTCCTAAGGACTTTGATTGATCTAAATTGTTTTTCGATTTCTTTTTACTATTAATAAATTTTGGAGCCATTAAAGTTTTCTCAACTTCTGATGATTCACAATTATAGCATGCTAAAAGTTTTTTCTTTTTTAATTTTTCATATTCTTTTGATGTAGCAAACCAACTATCAAAAGTAATCTCACAATTTTTACATTCTAGCTTGTATTTGATCATAATTATTAATTAATAATAAAAAATAAAATTTCAATGTTTATTAGCTTCTATAATCTGCATTAATTTTAATATATTTACCTGTAAAATCCATAGTGTAAGCAGTAAAGCTTTTAATGCCGGTAGAAATTTCAATTTCTAAACTAATATTTTCATTCTTCATATAGTTTGCTACTAGTTTTTCATCATAGGTTTGGCTTAGCTTACCATCTATCACTACTTTAATGTTTCCAAAATTAATGGATAATCTTTTTAAATTAATTGTTGGTCCAGCTTTACCAATAGCCATTACAATTCTACCCCAGTTTGGGTCCTCTCCTGCAATTGCAGTTTTTACTAAAGGTGAGTTTGCTATTGAAAAAGCAATTTTTTTTGCATCAATTTCATTTTTACATTTTTTAACACTTACTGTAATAAATTTAGATGCTCCTTCGCCATCAGAAACAACCCTTTTTGCTAAATTTAATAAAACATTATTAAGGGCTAAATCAAATTTTTTTATCTTCTTATCATTAATATTTTTAATTTTAGCATTATCTACTTTATTGGTTGCAAAAATTGTAGCCATATCATTTGTGCTTGTGTCTCCATCGCACGAAATTGCATTGAAAGTTGTAGTTATATTTTTTTTTAATAATTTACCCAATATATCGTTTGATAAGCTAGCATCTGTAAAAACATAAGCTAATGTTGTCGCCATGTTCGGATAGATCATGCCTGATCCTTTTGCTATTCCATAAATTTTAATTTTTTCATTTCCAATTTCACATTCTTCCATTGCTAATTTGGGTTTAGTATCAGTGGTCATGATACCAAGCCCAGCCTTCATCCAAAGGAATTTATTTTGAGTATAACGAATTTTATCTACTAAACTTTGCGTTTGATTGGCAATTTTTTCATATGGAAATTTTTCACCAATAGTACCTGTACAACCAAAAATAATCTGATTAGGTGTTATTTTTTTTGGAATTTCTTCGTCCTCAGCTTGTTTTTCAGTTAATTTTTTAGACACTAGATTGGCTAATTTTTTTAAACTCTCATACCCCTGTTTTCCAGTAAAGGCATTTGCATTTCTTGTATTAACAAGAAGTGAGTATATTTTTTTACAATTTTGATTTAAGTTCCATTTAATATTTTCTGATACTATTTTAGATTGTGTATAAACTGAGGCATAATTAGCTCCATCTCTAAAATAAAACATAGATAGATCGTCTCTATTATCTTTATATAGGTTTGCACTCAAGACAGAAATTGATAGCCCATCAATGTGATCTAGGTCCTGAAAATCAATCATTCTTGTATTATTTGATCTTGAAGACAAAAAGTTTGTTAAATTAATTCCCATAGTATTTAAATTTTTTATTTAATACATATATTAAACGATATAAGTAAAGAATAAATCAAATAGTCATGTTTAATCCATTAAATTTAATTTCAAAATTCATTAAATCAAGTAATCAAAAAGAGCTTGATAGAATTGGAAAAATAGTAACAGAAATAAATTCATTAGAAGATGACTTTAAAAATTTAAATGATTTAGATTTTCCACATAAAACTAATGAATTTAAAGAACAAATTAAAGATGGAAAATCTTTAGATCTAATTTTACCTAAAGCATTTGCTTTAGTGAGAGAAGCATCAAAAAGGACACGTAATGAAAGACATTTTGATGTTCAAATAATTGGTGGTGTGGTTTTACATGAAGGTAAAATTGCAGAAATGAGAACAGGAGAAGGAAAAACTCTTACAATTACTCTTGCGGCATATTTAAATGCCCTTAATGAAAAAGGCGTACACATTGTTACTGTTAATGATTACTTAGCTAAAAGAGATTCTTTAGAAATGGGGCAAATATATAACTTTCTAGGTTTAACCTCAGGATACATTAATAATGATCAAGATGATATTGAGCGTAAAAAAAATTATAATTGTGACATAACTTATGCAACAAATAGTGAACTAGGGTTTGATTATTTAAGAGATAATATGAAGTTTTCTGAAACAGAAATGGTTCAAAGAGAACATTCTTTTTCTATAGTTGATGAAATTGATTCATGTTTAATTGATGAGGCTAGAACTCCATTAATTATTTCTGGATCAGCAGAAGATAAAACTGCGCAATACCTTGCAATAGATAAGCTAATAAAACAATTAGATGATAAAGATTATGAGATTGATGAAAAAGATAAAAATATTCTTTTAAGTAATGATGGAATAAATAATGTTGAGAAAATTTTTACAGATGCTGGAATTTTAAAAAATAATAATTTTTATGATCCTGAAAATTTAAGTCTAGTTCATCATGTAAATCAAGCGTTACGAGCTAATCATTTATTTGAAAAGGGTAAAGATTATATTGTTAAAGATGGTGTTTTAAAAATAATTGATGAGCTAACAGGTAGAATTCTTGAAGGCAGAAGGTTTGGGGATGGATTACATCAAGCTCTAGAGGCTAAAGAAAAAATTGATGTTCAGGCTGAAAATCAAACCTTAGCATCTATAACTTATCAAAATTATTTTAAACTCTATAAAAAAATTTCAGGTTGCACCGGAACTGCTGCAACTGAAGCAGAGGAATTTTTTGAAATATACAATTTACCAGTAGTTGCAATTCCCACGAACAAGCAGATGATAAGAAAAGATTTCAATGATCAAATTTTTAGAACTGAAGATGAAAAGAATAATGCGATTATTAATAAAATAATTGAGTGTAATAATTCTGGTCAACCTGTTTTAATCTTTACTTCAAGTGTTAATAAATCAGAAATTTATGCAAATTTATTGAATAAAAAAAATATTAAACATGTTATTTTAAATGCCAAAAACCATGAAAATGAAGCAGAGATAATTGCAAATGCAGGTAAAGAAAAATCTGTAATTATTACTACAAGTATTTCTGGAAGAGGGGTTGATATCCAACTTGGGGGTAAAAAGGGATCTATTGCTGATGATCAATTAAAGATTGAAAAAGATAAAATTAAATCTTTAGGAGGTTTATTTGTTATAGGAACTGAACGAATGGAGTCACGTAGGGTTGATAACCAAGCTAGAGGAAGATCAGGTCGGCAGGGTGACGAAGGTAGTTCTATATTTTATGTTAGTTTAGAGGATGATCTAATGAGAATTTTTGGCTCAGAATCAATGAATAATATGCTTGAAAAACTGGGTCTAAAAAATGGAGAAAGTATTGACCATCCGTGGATTAATAAAGCACTAGAAAGAGCACAGCAAAAAGTTGAAGCTAGAAACTTTGATATTAGAAAAACCCTAATCAAATTTGATAATGTCCTTAACGATCAAAGACATGTTATATTTTCTCAAAGAAAAAATTCCATGAATAGTGATAATATTTTTGAGTATTCAAATGAATTTTTAAAAGAAATAATTAATGATATTTTAAAATTAAAAGCTCAAAATCTATCTAGCCCAAAAAACAACGAATTTAGTAATCGTCTAAAGCAAATAGTAGGTAAAAGTTTTACTGAAAATGAATTGAAAGAGCTTATTTCTGCAAAAGACGATGAGGTAAAAAAACAAATCACAAATAAATTTGTAAACTCAAGAAATGATAGAATTAAACTTCTCGAAGAGGACCATGCAAAAGAAATAGAAAAAAGGATATTTTTGCAGTCTATAGATTTGAATTGGAAGTCTCATATACAATATTTGGAACAATTAAGACAAGTTATAGGACTTAGATCTTATGGACAGAGAGATCCATTAATTGAATATAAAAAAGAAGCATTTGATTTATTTTCTAATCTTTTAGAAAAGTTAAAATTAGATTTTATAACTATATTAATGAATTTAAAGATAGTTACGGAACAACCTCAAAAAAAAGAGGATGAAAAACCCAACATGGTTGAACAAATTAAAAAAGGTAAAAAAATGAGAAGAAATGAGCCATGCTTTTGTGGTTCAGGTAAAAAATATAAGCATTGTTGTGGTATTCAATAAGTTTAATTAAATAGATAAAAACCAACAATCAATAAGATTAATCCTATAACCACAGATCCAGTTATCATTTTTTTTGATTTTAAAATTTTATCAAAATTATTATTTTTAACAGTGAGTGTACTTAAGTCTTCTGGACTGCTCATGAAGCCTTTATTTCTTCCAATTTTTAAAAATTTATTTTTTCTTTCATTTATTATCTCATCTGATGAAAAATTTTTATAAAAGTCTAAATTTTTAGATATTGAGCTTTTAAGATTTTCTAACATCAATTCACTATCTCTATGAGCTCCACCTAAAGGTTCAGGAATTATTTCATCTATGACTTTTAACTCTAATAAATCTTTTGCAGAAAGTTTCATTGCTTTTGCAGCATCAAGCATTTTTTTTGGATCTCTCCACAAAATAGTTGCACATCCTTCTGGAGAGATAACTGAGTAAATTGAATTTTCTAACATAATAACTTTATTTGATGATGCTAGAGCAATCGCTCCACCCGAACCACCTTCACCAATTATAATTGCTAAAGTTGGTACTCTAAGTTCCATGCAACACTCAATAGATTTAGCTATTGCTTCTGCTTGTCCTCTTTCTTCGGCTCCAACTCCTGGATATGCACCTGGAGTATCTATAAAAGATATTACTGGAATATTAAATTTATTCGCTAAATTCATTAATCTTATGGTTTTTCGATAACCTTCCGGTCTCATCATCCCAAAATTTCTTTCAATTCTACTTTCTAAATTTTCCCCTTTTTCTTGACCAATCACCAACACTGAATTTCCATTAAATTTAGCAAAACCTGTTAATACTGATTTATCTTCGCCATAATAACGATCCCCAGATAAAGAGATAAAATCTTCAAATAAGTTATCTATAAAAAATTTAGATTTTGGTCTATCTTCATGTCTGGCAACCATTGTAGTTTGCCAAGGATCTAGATTTGAATAAATATCCTTTAATTTTTTATCTAACTCAGCTTGAGTTTTAGAGATTTTTTGAGTGTCAACTTCAGATAAACCATCCTGATTATAAGGATCTTTTAACTTCTCAATTTCATTTTCAAGGTTTTTAATATCAGTTTCAAAGTTAAGATAGTTTTTCATGATTTATTTATATCGGATAGTTAAATTATAAAAAAGGCAATAAAATGATAATAAATATTTTAATTTAGTGTTATTAATTGACATAATTCTTCTACAAGATAAATATTTCATATCAGGAGAGACTGATTATCTTAATTAGCGCCGAAGGAGCAACCATCCCGGAAACTCTCAGGCAAAAATACAGATGGGGTAACAAATGTGCTATGCAAGAAAAATATATTAATATCAACGGTCTTAAAGTTTCGGAAAGCTTATCAAAATTTATAAGTGATGAACTATTGATAGGAACAGATGTGTCACCTGAAAAATTTTGGCTTGGATTTGAAAAAACTGTCAATGAATTAGAGCCTAAAAATAGAGAATTAATAAATTTTAGGGAAATATTACAGAAAAAAATTGATGGGTGGCATATTCAAAATAAAAGTAACGAATTTAATCTAAATGAATATAAAAAATTTTTAATTGAAATTGGATATCTAAAAGAAGAAGGTTCTGATTTTTCTATCGAAACAAAAAATGTAGATGAAGAAATAACAAAAATAGCAGGACCTCAGTTAGTTGTACCAATTATGAACGCACGGTATGCTCTTAATGCAGCAAACGCAAGATGGATGAGTCTTTATGATAGTTTGTATGGAACTGATGTTATCGAACAATCTGAAGATAGCGTGTCTGAAAGATATGATCCTTTAAGAGGAGAAATGGTTATTAAATATGGAAGAGATTTTTTAGACAAATATTTTCCAATTAATAATTTGAGTTGGCATAAAATTACAAGTATTGCGGTAAAAGAAGGAAATTTAAAAACTTTAAAAGGTGCTGATATTTTTGATCTAGCTGATGAACAAAAATTTATTGGCCATAGAGGTGAAGCTGACAACCCATCAGCAATCATATTAAAGAATAATAACTTGCATATTGAAATTTTAAGAGATCCGAGAGCTTTTAGTGCACAACAAGATCATGCTGGAATTAGTGAAATAATTTTAGAGTCAGCTGTATCAACAATTTGTGATAACGAGGATAGTGTTGCCGCAGTAGATGCAACAGATAAAATTGTTTGTTACAGAAACTGGCTAGGTTTGATGAAAGGAAATTTAAAAACTCAATTTGAAAAAGATGGTAAATTATTTGAAAGAAAACTGAATCCAAATAGAAGTTATATTTCAAAAAACGGTAAAGGTCTTAAATTACATGGAAGAAGTTTGTTGTTAGTTAGAAATGTTGGACACTTAATGACTAACCCTTCAATAATTTTAAGTAATGGAAATGAAGTGCCAGAAGGTATTATGGATGCATTTATAACTGTAGCTGCAGCAATTCATGACATAAAACACAAAACAAATTCAAGAACAGGATCTATCTATATTGTTAAACCAAAAATGCATGGACCAGAAGAAACTGAATTTACTGATTTAATTTTTTCTAAAGTTGAAGAAGTTTTGGGTTTAGAACAATACACTTGCAAAATAGGAATTATGGATGAAGAAAGAAGAACATCATCAAATTTAAAAGAATGTATTAGAACTTTAAAAAATCGGGTTTTCTTCATAAATACAGGTTTTTTAGACAGAACTGGTGATGAAATGCACACCTCTATGGAAGCGGGTCCAATGATCAAAAAAGGAGATATGAAGTCTTCTAAATGGATTTTAGCATACGAAAATAACAATGTTGATATTGGATTAAAGTGTGGCCTATCTGGAAAAGCTCAAATAGGAAAAGGAATGTGGGCAATGCCAGATAAAATGAAAGATATGATGGATCAAAAAATAGGACACTTAAAAGCAGGGGCAAACTGTGCATGGGTTCCCTCTCCCACAGCAGCTGCTTTACACGCATTACACTATCATCAGATAAATATTTTTGATCAACAAAAAGATATTATTAAAAGAGACCAGGCAAAACTTGATGATCTTTTAACAATTCCAGTTGCAGATAGGCCAAATTGGTCGATTGAGGAAATTAACAGTGAAATATCAAACTCTGCACAAACTTTATTGGGTTATGTGGTAAGATGGATAGATCAAGGTGTTGGATGTTCAAAAGTTCCAGACATTAATAATATTGGACTAATGGAAGATAGGGCAACACTTAGAATATCTTCACAACATATTGCCAACTGGATACATCATGGAATTACAACTAAGATTCAAGTTATGGATATTATGAAAGCAATGGCAAAGATAGTGGATAAGCAAAACGAAAAGGATCCTGCGCATGATCGAAGTGGAAGATCTGGTTATACAAAAATGTCTGATGACTTTGATAGATCTTTAGCATTTAAAACTGCATGTGATCTGATCTTTAAGGGAAAAGAGCAACCTTCAGGATATACAGAACCTTTATTGCATCAAAATAGATTAAAAAAAAAACTTAATCTGAGTTAAAATTTAAATTAGATCTATTTTTAAAAGCAGAAAATAAGGTTCCGTCATCTAAATTTTCTATCTCACCACCCACTGGTAATCCTTGTGCTAATTTAGTAATTTTTGTATTAGTATTTTTTAAACTATCTTGAATATAATATGCTGTAGTTTGCCCCTCTACAGTAGCACTTGTTGCAAGTATTACTTCTTCGATTCCTTCTCTATTTACTCTTTCTACTAAAGAGTTAATTAAAAGATCTTCTTTTCTTTGTCCTACTGAGGAAATAGTGCCTCCTAAAATATGAAAATATCCATGAAAAATATTTGAATTTTCAATTGACCATTGATCCGCAATATCCTCAACTACACAAATTTTTGTGTATTTTTCTTTTGAACTTTCGCAATTAATACATCCATTTAAATTTGATTTTAAAGATCCACAAGAATTACACCTTGTTACATTTTTATAAACCTGAGCTAATGTATTTGCCATGGGTTTTACTAATTCGTCTCGGTTATTGATTAGTTTAAGAACAATTCTTTTGGCTGACTTAGGCCCTAAACCAGGAAGCTTTGAAATTAATTTAATTAATTCCTCTATCTCGCTAATATTTTGCATTAATTATAATGGCCATTTAAAACCAGGTATTCCTAAACCTCCTGTGGCTTTTGAAATTTCTTCAGTGGTTTTTGTTTTTAATTGTAATTTAGCATTATTATGAGCAGCTACAATTAGATCTTCTATTATTGTCTTATCTTCTTTAATAATTTCATCAGATAATTCAATTTTTTGCATCTCACCTTCGCCATCAAGAGTAATTTTAACTGAGTCAGAACCTGAAATTCCCTCAGCTTTAATTTCTTTAATTTTTTCTTGGCTTTCTTTCATTTTTGCCTCTAATTCTTTTGCTTTATCCAAAATCTTTGTAAAATCAGTCACTTATATCCTCTTTTTTTTTATTTAATTTAACATCTGTGAGCTCTGCATCAGGAAATTTTTTCAATATCATCTTATAAATTTCTGAACTTTTTACCTCATTAACCAATTCATCTTTTTTATTGTTTTGTTTTTCTTTGACTGACATTTCCCCTTTAGATTTACTAAAAGTAATAATCCATCTTTCAGCAGTCCATTCAAAAAGTTTTGAAGAAAGATCTTTTACAAAATCTTTATCTAAATTATCATTAAATGAAATTTCAATTCTATTTCTTTCAAATTTTACAAGATTTACATTTTTTTCTAATTCATATTTAAGTTTAATTTCTTTTTTTTTAGTACAAACATCAAGAAGATCATCAAATGAACTTATCAAATTTTTATACATTGCTTTTATCTCTGGTTTAGCTTCTGGTTTTTGTTTTTCCTCTTGGGCAATATTTTTGATTTGACTAACAATTCTTGAGCTATCATCAATTCCTTGTTCTTTCTTTGTATCTTTATTGTCTATTTGATTATCTTCAATATTATTATTTTCTTCTTGTTCAATATTTTTCTTTAACTTAATTGAACTCAAATGCATTAATCTTATTAAAAACATTTCAATAGATAAATGCTGATTAGAAACAATATCCAATTCTTCAAGCGATGATATTGTAAACTGCCAAAATAAAATTAAAACCTCAGAATCTACTTGATTAGAAATATCTTTGATTTTTAAAAACTCTTCATCATTAAGTGAGAAATTTGTACTTTCTAAAGATAGTGAATTTATATTTTTAAAGTAATAAAGTATTTCTAAAAAATCATTAATGAATACTTTTGGTTCAACACCCTGATCGTAAATTTTTCTGTAAATATTAATTACTTTTTCCTCTTCTCCCTTCAATATTAATTCAAATAAATTGATTAATTGAGACTTATCGAAATATCCAAAAATTTTTTGTGCCGCATTAAGATCTAATTCTGTTTTTTCATCTAAGGTTAGCAGGGCTCTATCTAATAAAGACAATGCATCTCTTACAGATCCTTCTGAAATTTTTACAATTAACTTTAAGGCTTCATCTGATGCGTTACCTTTTTCTTTTTCTTTTATATCTTTGATAAACTTAAATAATTCAGACGATTTAATTCTAGATAAATCAAATCTTTGGCACCTTGAAACTACTGTAATAGGTATTTTTTTAATTTCCGTAGTTGCAAAAATAAATTTTAGATATTCTGGTGGTTCTTCAAGTGTTTTTAATAAAGCATTGAATGCTTGCTTACTTAACATGTGAACTTCATCAATTATAAATATCTTGTATTTTGCTGACGTGGGGCCATATCTAGAAAATTCAATTAGATCTCTAACATCATCCACTCCTGTTTTGCTAGCAGCATCCATTTCAAGTACATCTATGTGACTTGAGTCAGCTATTGATTTACAATTATTACATAAATCTTCTTTGCATAAATTTTCAATGCCGTTCAAACAATTTAGCCCTTTGGCAACAATTCTAGCAGTTGTAGTTTTACCAATTCCCCTTATCCCAGTGAATAGATAGGCATTTGGAATTTTATCTGCTTTAATAGAGTTTGTTATTGTTTCTGCCACAACTTCTTGACCAATAAGATCATCAAAAGTTTGTGGCCTATATTTTAATGCTAATACTTTAGAGTTATTGTTCATTATATTTATTCAAAGGAGACTAGAACCTGAATAACTGTCTCTACGACTGCTTCCGTTAAGATCTGGTCGGGTTCAAGCAGCATACACCTCTAGCCTCCATGACTATTATAGCAGTTAAATTTTCTATTCTACAAGAAAAGATTATTTTTTTTTCTCTCTCAAATTATCAGCCTCAAAAACACCTAAGACGTGAAAATCCTCACAATGAAGCCCTAACTCCTCTAAAGATTTTTGAACTTTCGGGTCCTCTATATGCCCATCTAAATCACACAAAAAAAAGAATGAATCGAATGTATTTTTTTCAGGATAACTTTGTAGCTTTGTTAAGTTCACTCCGTTAATTGCAAATCCACCTAAAGATTGATAAAGAGCTGCTGGCTTACTTTTAAGTTTAAATAAAAAAGAAGTAATAAATTTTTTTCCTTTATATTCAGGTTGAGAAATATTTTTACCCATTACTAAAAATCTTGTTAAATTACCACTTTCATTTTCAATATTTTTTTTGACAATATCTAATTTATAAATTTGAGCACTTAAAGATGATGCGATCGCAGCTTGCTTAACATCTTTTGTTTTTGAAATCATTTCTGCAGAGCCAGCTGTGTCTGCTCTAATATGTTCAATAATATTATTTTCTTTTATAAATTTTGAACATTGAGACAAACCTTGTGCGTGAGAATATACTTCTTTTATATCGCTAAGTTTTGCACCAGGTTGACCTAATAAATTATGTTCTATTTTTTGAAAATGCTCTTTGTAAATATTTAGCCTATGCTTGAATATTAAATATTCAATACCAATATTTCCTGTAATTCTATTAGATTCAGGGATAATTATTTTACAATCTGGATCTAGACTTGCTTTATTAAAACATTCATCAAAAGTTTTACATGGTATTATTTCTGCATCTGGATTAACTGACAATGCAGCTAAATGTGAGTATGCTCCAAAAGTACCTTGAAAATAAATTTTTTTTGCCATTAAACTTTATATTCCATAATTTTTTTTAAGGCTAGATAATCTTCTTCCGTATCAACTCCTATTGGGGAAGACTTTGCAAGAGCAACATTTATAACAATATTATTGTCTAATGCCCTCAACTGTTCTAATCTATTTTTAATTTCATTTTTTGATTGATTTAGTTCAACAATTTTTTTTAATGTTTCGGTTGAATAACAATAAATTCCTATATGGTGATAAATATTAGCTATTTCTGATGATCTTCTTAAAAAATTCTTTGCTTCAGAAAACTCATCATTGTTTAAATTTTTGTTAGTTATAACTTTTACAATGTTTTCATTTTCTAAATCTTTGTGATCTTCAATTTTGGCTGCAAGAGTTCCCATTTGAGATTGAATGCTAACCATTTTTTTATTTAAACTTACAATGTCCTCAATATTTATTGCTGGCTCGTCACCTTGTAAATTCATTATCAAATCTGCATCTTTTACTTCTAATTTTTGCAATGCTTCATGAATTCTATCAGTTCCTGTCTTATGATTTCTGCTGGTTAAAATGGCTTTACCTCCATTTTTTACAACATCATCTACTATTTCTTGATCCTCAGCTGCAACAACTACATCGCCAATATTTGCTTCCTGAGCCCTTCTAAATACATGCGATATTATCGATAAATCATTTATTTTTAATAAAGGTTTGCCAGGTAGCCTGGTTGCTGACAATCGTGAGGGTATAATAGTTAGCGTTTTCATTAATAATTGAATTATTATTATACCTATTAAATAGCAATAGAGGCAAATTTATACATTAAATTTTGGTAATATTTTTATTTATCGTGATATATGTTCCAATGAAATATTTAGAAAATGGATTCTTTTGAAATTAATAAAATAATAGCTGCAATATTGATGGTTGCACTTTTGGTTATCGGTATTGGCAAATTATCAAATATCATATTTCATGTAGAAAAACCTAAAACTCCTGGTTATGCAGTTGAAATAGAGCAAGCTACATCAGTATCATCCTCAACAGAAAAAGCTGTAGAGCAAAAAGTTGATATAGCAGCATTAATGGCGATGGGAGATATTGCTTTAGGTGAAAAGGTTTTTAAAAAATGTGCAGCATGCCACTCGATTGCTAAAGGTGGAAAAAATAATATTGGTCCTGCTTTATATAATGTAGTTGGAAGAAAAACTGGAGCTGTTACAGATTATAAATATTCTAAAGCTTTATCGTCATTTGAAAAAGAATGGACTTTTGAAGAATTAAATGGTTACTTAATAAAACCCGCTAAGTGGATTAAGGGAACAAAAATGGCATTTGCTGGATTAAGAAAAGAAAAAGATAGAGCCTCAGTTATAAAATATTTAAATCAAAATTCAGATAGTCCGGTACCACTACCTTAATTTTCCAAAACAATATAATAAAATACTTTTTTGCACATGAACTCTATTAAGAGCTTGTTGCCAAACGTGCGATTTTTTTCCTAAAAAAACTTCATCACTTACTTCGGATCCACGAGGCAAACAGTGTAGAAATATACAATCTTTCTTTGAGTAACTCATTAATTTTTTATCTATTTTAAATTTTTTGAATTGTTCAATTTTTTTCTTTTTATTTCCTTTATCATTTAGAGATATAACTTTATCCGAAAATATAACATCAGCCCCAATAACAGCTTTTTTAGGATCATTATAAATAAATATTTTTTTATTATTATTCTTTACCCAAGTTCTAACTTCTTTACCTGGTTCAAAATTTTTTGGACATCCTATACTAAGTTTAAATGAAAATTTTACAGATGCTGCAATTAAACTATCTAGAACATTATTAGAATCTCCTATCCAGCAAATATTTAATTTTGAAATTGGTTTTTTCTTTATTTCCTCAACAGTAAAAACATCAGATAAGACTTGAGTAGGGTGTGAAGATGGACTTAAACCATTTATTATTGGAATTGATAAATATTTTTTAAAATCCTCAATTTTTTTATCACTATCTGTTCTAAGCATAAACCCATCACCATAAGTTGATAGTATTTTTGCTGTATCAGATATGCTTTCACCACCTTGTCCAAGATGTAATTCATTTGATCTTAGAGTTAAAGTTCCTCCTCCAAGCTGCTTTATTGCTAAATAAAAGCTTATTCTTGTTCTAGAGCTTGCTTTTTCAAACATTTGGATAAGCATTTTACCTTTGAGTGGAGACCCTTTATCAACCTCTAAAGTGCTTAAATTTTTTCTAAGGTTTTTTCTTTTTTTTGCATCAATAATAATTTTTCTAAGATCTTTGGCCGGTATATCCTTTAAGTTTATAAAATGTTTCATTTTAATTTAATTCTGAACAAACTTTTTTTATTATTTTTAGCGACAAGTTAATTTCTCTCTTTTTTACATTAAGTGGCGGTAAAACTCTAACAACATTTTCTGCTGCTCTTATTGTTAATAAATTATTATCCATAAGTTTCTTTATAAATTTTGTTTGATCTGTTTTAAGCTGTATTCCAATCAATAAACCTCTTCCTCTTATTTCTTTAATAATATTAGGATATTTATTTTGTATTTCTTTAAGATTAGATAAAAAATATTTTGAAATATTTTTCACGTTTTTCAAAAACTTCTTATTTGAAATTATATCCATCACTTTATTACCAACAGTCATTGCTAATGGATTGCCACCAAAAGTTGATCCATGGGTTCCAGCTATCATTCCTGAAGCAACTTTTTTATTCATTAAAACTGCTCCGATTGGAAATCCACCCCCAATACCTTTTGCAATTGGAACGATATCTGGTTTTACCTTTGATTTTTCAAACGCAAAAAAATCACCTGATCTTCCAATTCCACATTGGACTTCATCTAATATTAATAGAATATTTTTTCTATCACAAATTTTTCTAAGTTCTCTTAAACACCAGTCAGGAATTACTTTGATACCACCCTCGCCCATAATAGTTTCAACCATTATTGCAGCTGTGTTTTTTGTAATTTTATTTTTTAATGAGTAATGATTACCGAATTCAAAATGATCAAAACCAGATACTTTTGGTCCAAAACCTTCTGTCATTTTTTTTGAACCACTTGCATATATTGCTGCCAATGTTCTTCCATGAAAACTATTTTTAACACATAAAATTCTATTTTTTTTTGGTTTTCCAATTGAATAAAAATATCTTCTAGCAACTTTAATTGCTGCCTCTGTTGCCTCTGCACCACTGTTTTGAAACATGACATAATCAGCAAAAGTGTTTTTAGCTAATTTTTTAGCTAACATTTCTCCTTCTGGGATTTGAAATGCATTTGAGACATGCCAAAGTTTTTTTGATTGTTTATTTATAGTGTCTACCAATTTAGGATGTGCGTGTCCTAAAGAGTTCACAGCTATACCTTGAACAAAATCTAGATATTTTTTACCATTGGTTGAATATAAAAAACTTCCTTTTCCATATTTAAATGAAATTTTTTTTCTATTATAATTTTTTGCTAAATAGCTCATAATTTTAATCAGTTTTTATAAATTTTAATTATTAGATACAAGTTATGATTGAAAATACAAATAAACCAATTTTAACTTATTATTGTTGATAACTTTAGAATTTTGCTTGTTTAATTTGCTTATGTATCAGTATATTGTTATTTTTATAAATTGGAATACAACATATAGATAATGAGCTGGAACGAAGAAAAAGTAAATAAATTAAAAGAACTTTGGGGCAAAGGAAACACTGCAAGCCAAATTGCTGAAATTATAGGTGGTATAAGTAGAAATGCGGTTATTGGTAAAGCTCATAGATTAAACTTATCAGCAAAAATTAAAACTAGAACTGCTACATCTAATCAAAATTTTGAAAATTCTTTAGATCAAAGGAATAATAAATCAAAAAGAGGAAAAAAAAGTAAATTTAAATCTTTAATTATTGAGAAAGATTTTGAACCAGAAAACCCAAAACAATTAGAGCAACTTGATGAAAGCTCATGTAAATGGCCAATTGGTCATCCAAATGAAAGTTCGTTTTACTTTTGTGGAAGATCTTCATTAAAAGACTTTTCATATTGTAAGCTACACCTTTTGTATGCATACCAGCCTAAAGGTAAAAAAGAAGAACCGGCTGAAAAAGAAGAAGTTCCAGGTTTTATTGAAAAAAAAATACAGTCAGCCTAAATTTTATTTACTTCGTTCTTTTCAAAGTCTTTCGTTATATATTTTTCTGTGGAAAATTGACCACCTTCTCTCCACATATAGCAATATTTCTTAACTTCTTGATCAAAAAATCTTACACTAGGAACTCCTATTTCTGCATTAGTTTTATACTTACCAGACGGAATATTGTCATATTTTAAAAGTCTTAATTGATCTCTTGTTAGCAATGGATTGGGCAATATCTCAAATAAACTTGCAGAAAACTCAGCTATTTTAAGTGGAAAAGGTATCAAAATTCTTTTTTTGCCAATTAATAATAATAATTTTTCTAATAATGTTTTAAAAGTTATTATTTCAGGACCAACACATTCAATTATCTTAGAATAAATATTTCTAGAAATGACATGATGAATTGTGTCTGTTAAATCAGAACAATGAATTGGTGCAAATTTAGTCTTTCCCTCATAGTAAAGTGGAAATATAGGCAATCTATTTAATATAGTCATAAAATGTGTTGTTAGTTGGTCATCTACTGAAAAAACTAGGGATGGTCTCAATATCGTTGCAAGTGGAAAGTTTGTTAAAACATTTTTTTCGCCTTCTAATTTACTTTTGGCATATTCAGAGTCTTTTGCTTCATTAATGCCAAGAGCTGACAAGTGAATAAAATGTTTAAGATTGAATTCTTTGCTTAGTTTAGCAAGTAAAGATGGAAAAATACTATGTATATTTTTAAAAGTACTGCCTCTTTTTTTTTCAAATAAAATGCCAATTAAGTTGATGCATATGTCAGCTTTTTTAAAAAGTTCTCTAATTTTTTTTTCATCAAATATATTTGACTCAACGATATCGATATATCCTGCATTTGCCTGTGTTTTTATTATGTAACTTTTTTGATGAATGTTTCTAGTAACAACCGTCACTCTATAGTTGTTCTTAGTAAGTTTTCTTATTAAGTTTCTTCCAATTTGGCCACTGCCACCAAAAATTAGACAATTTTTTGCTTTCATATATATATATTCAAATATGAGTAATAATATTAAACTTCACAAAAATGACTTACCAGATGATTTGGAATTAGGCAACGTAATAGCTGTTGATGGTGAGTTTATGGGTCTAAATGTCAGACGAGACCCTCTTTGCCTAATTCAAATATCTTCAGGAAATTCAGAGGCTCATATAGTTCAATTTGATAGAAAAAAATACATAGCTCCTAACTTAGTTAGAATACTTAATGATGATAAAATTACAAAAATTTTTCACTATGGTCGAGCTGATATGGCGCATATTAAATATTACTTAAAAACAGATACTCATAACATTCTAGATACTAAAATAGCCTCAAAACTTGCAAGATCATATTCTGATAGTCACTCTTTAAAAACACTTATTAAAGAATTTGTTAATATAGATATTAGCAAACAATTCCAAAGCTCAGATTTTGGTGGCGAACTCACACCTTCACAGATTAAGTATTGTGCTAATGATGTAATATATTTGCATAAAATTCATAACGAATTAAATAAAATATTAAAAAGAGAAAATAGAATTAAACTTTATCAAGATTGTTTAAAATTTTTAAAAACAAGAGTTGATCTTGATCTAGCACTGTTTAAAGACGATATCTGGTCACACTAAATGATTAAAAAAAGATTTTTAAAAACTGCAAAAAATGTAATTGATCTCGAAATAAAAGCATTACAAAAACTTAAGAGAAGCCTCAACAAATCCTTTGATAATGCTGTAATTAAAATTTCAAATTGTTCCTCAAAGGTTGTGTTATGTGGTGTCGGTAAGAGTGGACTTGTAGCTTCTAAGATTGCTGCCACTTTATCATCTGTTGGTACTCCATCATTTTATCTGTCAGCTAGTGACTCGTCTCATGGAGATCTTGGAAGTATTACAAAAAGAGATATTTTAATATTAATTAGCTACTCTGGTCAATCCAATGAACTTAAAAATATAATTCAATACGCTAATAGAAATAAAATTCTATTGATTGGAATTGTGTCAAAAAAAGATTCAATATTATATAAAGCTTCAGATATTAAACTCTTAATACCGCAATTTAACGAAGCTGGAGGAATAGTACCAACCTCAAGCACTACTGCTCAACTTGCGTTAGGAGATGCCTTAGCAATTTCGGCTATGAATTATAAAAAATTTGATAAACTAGATTTTAAGAAAATTCATCCAGCTGGCAGTCTTGGAGCACAACTAAAAACAGTCGAAGATATTATGGTTACTGGTAAAAAAATACCTTTTGTAGATCAAAGTTTAAGAATTAATGATGCATTAAAAATACTTAGTAGCAAAAAATTGGGTATTCTAATTATTCAAGATAAGAATAAAAAAACTAAAGGCATAGTTACAGATGGTCAAATAAGAAGAGTTAATTTAAAGAGAATAAATTTTAATTTATTGCCCATTAAAAAAATTATGACAACAAAACCTGTGTCTATTGAAAAAGATGAACTTGCAGCTAAAGCACTATCTTTAATGAATGAAAAAAAAATTACCTCTTTAGCTGTCCATAACAAAAAAGATAAGCTTAAAACGATTGGAATAATACATATACATCACATTTTACAATCTAAAATAACATAAATGAATAAAAAAAAAATCCTAAAAATTTTTTTGGTTTTTTCATTTTTCATTCTATTGCTTACTCTTTTATTTAAATTTTTTAATGATGAAAAAATTCAACAAAGTAATTTAGATAATAACAAAGATGAAAATATTACCTCTAACATAATTAAAGAATTAAGTTTTGCCTCTAAGGATAAAAAAGGAAATACATATACCTTAAAAGCAGAAGAAGGTGAGGTGGATTTATCAAATGATAAAATAATATATTTAAAAAAAATTACAGCTCAAGTTACACTAAATAACTCTGAAGAAATAATGATTGTCTCTGATTTTGGTAAATATAATATTGAAAATTATGATACAATTTTTTCTGAAAATGTAATAATAAAATATTTAGATAATAAAATAACAAGTAATTATATGGAATTTTCAGTAATCAGAAACCTGATGACAATAACTAAAAATGTTGTTTATTATAATAAAAATAATCTTCTTAAAGCTGATGCTGTTGAATTCAATACTAATACAAAAAAAGTAAATATTTTTATGTATGATAATTCAAAAAAAGTAAAAATTATAAGTAAAAATTAAAATGACAATTATAAAAAAATTCCGAATTAAGTCTTTTAAAAATATTAGTACGATAATTGAATTTGATAACGTTTCATTAGCATATGATGAAAGATTAATTTTAGATAATATAAATTTCAAGATAAATGAAGGTCAAATATTTGGCATGCTTGGTCCAAATGGGGTTGGTAAAAGTACAATTTTTAATCTTATAACAGGGTTAATAAAACCAAAATCTGGTAGAATTATAATTGATGGTGAGGATGCAACTAAGTATCCCATTTACCATAGAACTAAAAAATTTAAGATAGGTTATGTTCCTCAACATGGGGGTGCGTTCTCAGAACTAACTTTATATAACAATTTAAAAGCTATTAGTGAAATTGTAATAGAAGATAAAAATTTAAGAGATAAGAGAATAAATTATTTAGTATCAAAATTCGAACTTGAACATTTAAAAAATATTAAGGCTAAACATTTATCTGGTGGCCAGAAGAAAAAACTTGTGATTGCACTATCACTTTTAAGTCAGCCAAAAGTTTTGTTATTAGATGAATGTTTTGCAGCTTTAGATGTGTTAACTATAAAGATGTTACAAAATATTATTGTGAATTTACAAGAAGAAGGCAATATCACTATTTGTATTTGTGATCATCAGGCAAGAGATTTACTTGCTTGTGTTGATGTTGCTATGGTTTTAAATAACTCAAGAATTATTGCGCAAGATACTCCATCTAATTTAGTGAACGACACAAACGCTAAAAATGCATATTTTGGGAATAGTTTTAAATATAATTAAAAGCTAATGCCAAATCATATAATTTTAAAAAATAGAATAAAAAATTTTAATAAAAAAATTATTGTTAGTGGTGATAAAAGCATCAGCATAAGGTGGGTTTTATTTTCTTCTATTGCAAGTGGTGTTTCGAGTGCTAGTAACTTATTAATATCTGAAGATGTTCTTACGGCAATCAATGCAGTTAAAAAGTTAGGAATTAAGGTTAGTTTAAAAAAGGATATTTGTAAAATATATGGCAAGGGAATAGATGGATACAATTATAAAAAGAATCTTTCTATAAACTCTGGAAATTCAGGAACGTTAGGTAGACTTATTCTTGGATTAATAATCAATACACCCAACTCAATAAAACTTATTGGTGATAAAAGTTTGTCAAATAGAGATTTTAAGAGAATTTCAGATCCATTAAGTAATTTTGGTGCATCATTTGAATTAAGCAAAAACAAACATCTTCCTTTGAAAATAATTGGATCATCTAAATTAAAGCCAATTAAGTATTTAGAAAACAGGGGCTCAGCGCAATGTAAAAGCGCTGTGATTTTTGCTGGAATGAGAACAAATGGTCAAACTTTTATTAAAGCTAAGAAATCAAGAAATCATACTGAGCTTTTATGTAAATATCTAAAATTACCTATCAAAATAAAAAAGCAAAAAAATTATGATTTGATTGAAGTAAACAAAATAAGAAAAATTAATAAAATTAATTATAAAATTCCATCTGATATAAGCTCAAGTGCTTTTTTTATTGTTTTAACTGCTCTTTCGCAAAACTCAAATTTAATAATTAAAAATGTAAATATTAATCCATCTAGAATTGGGATTATTCATATACTAAAAAAAATGGGTGTTAAAATTATTTTTAAAAATCAAAAAATTTACAAAGGAGAAAAAAATGCTGACATTTACATCAAAAGTCCAAAAAAAATTAAACCCATAAATTGCCCAACAAAATTTAATAGTGGTGCAATTGATGAATTTTTATTAATTTTTTTGGTTGCTGCGAGAGCAAAGGGTATTTCTTATTTTAAAGATTTATCTGAACTAAATCAAAAAGAAAGCCCGAGACTAAAATGGGGTGAAAAAATCCTAAACTTAATGGGTATAAAAACTTTAAGCACGGAAAGTTCAATTAAAATATTTGGTAATCCAAATTTAAAAATCAATAATAAAATTATAATTAAGGATTACCTTAAAGATCACAGGGTATTTATGACAAGTGTCATTGCTGCTCTTTCTTTTGGTGGTCAATGGGTCATACATGACAAAGATTCTATTAAAACTTCTTTTCCAAATTTTTTAAATATAGTAAATGAAATAAAGAAATAATGAATAAAAGAAAAAATATTTTAAAAATTGCAATCGACTCACCTGCTGCAGCTGGAGCAGGAACCTTAGCAAAGACCATTTCGAAACATTATAATCTTTTTTATTTGGATACTGGTAAAATTTATAGATTGGTAGCATACTTAAAAATTAAATTTCCTAAAAAATTTAATCAAAACTTTATAAAAAAAAAAATTAAATCACTAAAAGTAAAAGATCTTGAAAATAAAGATTTATTATCTGATGAAGTAGGTACTGAAGCATCTATTATATCAAAAGTTAAAAGTACAAGAAAAATTGTGCACTCTTTTCAATTAAATTTTGCTTATAACCCTCCTAAGAAATTCAAAGGATCTTGTCTCGATGGAAGAGATATTACCTATAACATTGTTCCTGACGCAGATCTTAAATTTTTTATAACTGCTAATTTAAAAACAAGAGCACATAGGAGATATAAAGAGCTTAAAAGCCTTAATAAAAATATCACATACGAAGAAGTGCTTAAAAGCATTAAAAAACGTGATAAAAGTGACTATAATAGAAAGATTTCGCCTTTAAAGAAAACTAAAGATTCAGTGTTGCTAAACACATCGAAACTTACTAAAAGAGCGTGTTTTTTAAAAATAAAAAAAATTATAGACAGGAAAATTAATACTTAATGGAAATATTTAAAGATCTATCAAATCCAGCATCGCAAGAATTCGAAAAACTACTTAGCAGCCAACTCTCAAAAATTAAAATAGAAGAAGGTAAAATCATAGAAGGCAAAATAAATAAAGTAACTGAAAAATTTGTTTTTTTATTTGTTGAGGGCCTTAAAAGCGAACCTGTTCTTGATATAAATGAGCTTAAAAGCATGGGTCTTGCTGAAAAAATAAAAGTCGGAGAGACAATCCCAGTATTATTAGAAAAAATTGAAGATAAGCATGGCGAAGTATTAGTGTCAGCTAGTAAAGCCCAAAAGATTAAAGGTTGGGACAAACTTGTCGAGGCTTACGAAAAAAATGAACCAATTATGGGAAAAATTACATCTAAATGTAAAGGTGGATGTATTGTAGAGCATATAGATACTGGTTCTTTAATGTTTTTACCAGGATCACAAATTAGTGATAAGCCTCTAAAAGACATTGGCCACTTAATGAACGAACCTCAAAAATTTGCTTTAATTAAATTAGATAAAGTTAGAGGAAATGCATGCGTGTCCAGAAGAGAAATTATTTCCTCTTTCAAAAAAGAAGATAAAGCTAAAATAATTGAAAAATATAAAGTTGGCGATATCATTAAAGGAGCTGAAGTTAAAGGTTATAGTTCTTTTGGATGTTTCTTTAATGTTAATGGAGAGCTTGATGTTTTGGTGCACCTCCAAGAAATTTCATATTCAAGAGTTAATCATCCTGATGAAGTGTTCAATATTGGTGAAAAACATGACTTAAAAGTTATTACTGTAGACAAAGAAAAATTACAAGTTGGTTGTTCTGTTAAACAACTATCGCCCGACCCTTTTGAGCATATAGAAAATTATGAATTAAATAAAATTTATAAAGTGAAAGTAGTCAAATTAATGGACTTTGGAGCATTTTGTGAGTTAGAACCAGGTCTTACAACTTTACTTCACTCTAGTGAACTCAGTTGGACTAAAAAAAATATTTCAGCAAAAAAAATGTTTAAAATTGGAGATGAAATAGATTGTGTTATTACTGAAATTGATAAAGAAAAAAGAAGAGTCGCGATATCACATAGATTAACACAAGATAATCCATTTGAAACCTTTGAAACAAAATACCCAGTCGGAACAATAGTTGAGGGTGAAGTAGTAAATAAAAATGAATATTCACTATTCGTTAAAGTAGAAGATTTGGATGTAGATGCATTTCTTCACTGTAATGATTTAACATTCTTAAATAATGGTGAAGAAGAATTGGATAAATACAAAAAAGGTGACAAGATAAAAGTTAAAGTACTTGAGATTAAAGCTTCAGAACAAAAAATTAGAGTTGGTTTAAGACAAACACAAGCAGATCCTTTTGATTGGTTTAAAGATAAGTCTAAAAACCAAACTATTACTGTAAAAGTTGTATCTACAGATAACAAAGGTTTAATTGTAAGACCTGAAGGTTGTGAGATGGATCTTCAAATTAGAAAATCAGCAATAGCAATTAATGCAGCAGATGCAAGACCTAGCAGATGGACTGGTGGAGAAAAATTAGACTGTGCTATCGCTGAACTTGATCTAAATAAAAGAAAAGTCACTTTAAGTATTAAATTATTAGAGGAAATTGAGAAAAAAGAAGCTTTAGATAAATATGGATCTGAAGGTTCAGGAAAAAACTTACCTTTCTCATCGCTTTCAGAAGATTTAAAGAAAAAAGAAGAAGATACAGAATAAAAGAAGATTTAATTTTGGCTATTGTAAAATCAAAGCTTTTAAAACAACTCTCCGGAAATTATCCAAATTTTTTAAAGAAAGATCTCGAAAAATTTACTGATATAATTCTTGGTGAAATTAAGCAAGCTCTTAAAAGAGGAGATAGAGTTGAGTTAAGAGGTTTTGGGGTATTCTCAACAAATATTCAAAAAGCAAGGATTTCAAGAAATCCTAAAACTGGTGAAAAAGTAAATACACCTGAAAAAAAAACAATTCACTTTAAAATGTCGAAAGATTTGTTTAATAAATTAAATAATGAAACATAAAAGTATTTTTGTTGCTTGTGATACTTCAAATATAAGTCAAATAAAAAATATAATTAAACAAACACAAACAAACAAACTTAAAATTTTTCCTAAGTTTGGATTACAATTTTTTTACTCTAAAAATGGAAGGAAATTTTTAGAAAATTTTAACAAAGACTTTTGGCTGGATTTAAAAATTAATGATATTCCCCAAACAGCATTGTCGGCAGTAGATAGTTTGAAAGATTTAAAAAAATGCAAATATATAACTGTTCATGCAAATGGTGGCTTTGAAATGTTAAAAGCTATTAAAAAGAAAGTTAAATCTATCAATAAAAATTTAAAAGTTCTTGGTGTTACAATTCTGACAAGTCTTAATAATAAATCACTTAAAGAAATAGGACATACGAAATCAATAGAACAATTAGTTTTAAAACAAGCTGGTCTTATAAAAAAATCAGGGTGTGATGGCATAGTATGCTCTGCGCAAGAAGCTAAAATGGTTAGAAAAAAATTTAAAAACTTATTTATTGTAACTCCTGGGATAAGATTGCCTGGTGATAGTGCCAACGATCAAACAAGAATAATGACACCTAATGATGCCTTTAAGAATAAAGTTTCAGGTATAGTAATGGGGAGATCATTAACAAAAGGAAATATCAAAAATAATATTAAAAGATTAATTGATCACTTAAATAAATGATCAATGGATCGAAAATCTGTGGGATCTCTGATCTGGATACTCTTAATTTTATAATTAATCATCCATATCCACCTCAATTTATTGGTTTCATTTGCAATTATAAAAAAAGTTCAAGATATGTTGAATTTGAAAAACTAAAAAAACTATTAATACTAGATAAAAAAAAATCTAATTTTGTAGCAGTATTAGTAAAACCTGATGAAGATATTTTAGAAAAAATTAAACTTCTTCCGTTTGATTATTATCAAATTTATGACTGCTCGCCTGAAGAAATAGGGATAATTAAAAAAAGATATAATAAAAAAATTATTACTGTCTTAACCATAAATGATGAAACAGATGTTCAAAAACACCATGGATTCTCTGATGTAACTGATATTTATTTATTTGATAGTAAAGGATATGAAAAGAGTATGGCTTTTGATCATAAACTAATTGATAAAATAAAGATCAACAAACCACTAATGATTGCAGGAAACATTCAGCTAAATGATAATCTTGAAAATTATAAAAAAATAGCAGATATTATAGATATATCTGGGGGTCTTGAGACTTCTGGGTTAAAAGACAAATCCAAAATAAATATTTTTTTAAATAAAGTAAAAGAGATATATAATGAAACTTAAAAAAGGAATTCCTTTGATTGATCAACATGATCAATATGGCTTTTGGGGTGGTAAATTTGGGGGCAGCTTCATCCCTGAAACTTTAAAAAAACCTGTAGAAGATTTAACAAATGAATTTAAAAAACTAAGAAAAGATAAAAAGTTTCTTAAAAAAAGAGATTTTTATTTTAAAAATTATATTGGAACCCCAACCTCATTTGTAAAACTTGATAATTTAACAAATCATTTGGGAGGTGCGCAAATTTGGGCAAAAGTAGTTTCAGAGGCTAATGGAGGTGCACACAAGATTTATAACGCAACTGTTCACGCTTTAATTTGTAAAGCAATGGGTAAAAAATATATCGTTGGTGATACTGGCGCTGGTTATGCTGGAAAAATGCTAAGTATGGCTGCTAAAAAATTTGGTCTCAAATGTAAAATATTCATGGGTGCAAAGGATATTAAAAGACAAAAACCTAATTGTGATGCGATGAGAAAAAATGGAGCTGAAATTGTTCCAGTTTATTCAGGTAGCCAAACATTAGTTGATGCCGTCAGTGAATGTATGAGATACTGGGTATCAAATTGTGATAATGCCCATATGTGTGTTGGAAGCACCGTTGGTCCAAATATATTTGTAAAAATCTGTGGTTGGAGCACCGCACAAATCTCTAGAGAGTTAAAAATACAATTAAAATCACAATTTAAAAAAATTCCAAATAAAGTTAAACTAATAAACTGTGTTGGTGGTGGAAGCTCTGCTTATGGTTTTTGGAGCGAATTTATTGATTATAACAAAAAACAAATTGAACTAATTGGTGTTGAAGCTGGTGGACCTGAAAAATCAAAACTTCATGCAGCACCTCTAAGCAGAAATGCTAAAATTGGAATTTTACATGGAGCAGCATCTTACCTTTGTCAAAATAGTGAAGGACAAATCAATGATACAGAGTCTATTAGTGCAGGATTAGATTATCCAGGAGTAAGTCCTATACATTGTTTTTTGAAAGATACAAAAAGAGCGAGATATACTTATGCGACAGACGAAGAAGCTCTTAATGCTCATGTAATGGTAACTAAATATGAAAATTTAAATCCAAGTTTAGAGCCTAGTCATGCGTTTGCAGAAGCTATCAAAATAGCACCCAAGTTAAGCAAAGATACCATAATTATTGTTAACTCATGTGGAGATGCAAAAAAAGATAGAGATATTTTAAAAGAAAGATTAGGTAAAAAGTAATGGTCTCTTTGATAAATCAAACTTTTGAAAAAGCAAAAAGTGAAGGAAGACCTGCCCTACTAACTTACACTGTTGCTGGTGATAATACTAAAAAGAAGTCACTAGAAATACTTAAATCAATTTCTGATTATGCGGATATTTGTGAATTAGGGTTTCCTCACAACACACCAATTGCTGATGGAGGCCAAATTCAAACTAGTGCTTATCGTGCAATTAAAAATGGAATTAAAATTAATGATGTTTTTTCAATTGCAAAAGATTTTAAAAAATTAAAAAAGACTAAACCAATTATCTTGATGGGTTATTATAATATGATCTTTCAATACAATGAAAATAAATTTTTAGATAAATGTAAAAAAGTAAAAGTTGATGGTTTAATTGTTGTGGATCTTCCTTACCCGGAGAATAAAAAATTTGCATCTAAATGCAAAAAAAAAGGAATTAACTTTATCCAACTAGTCTCTCCAACAACGTCATCTATTAGATTAAAAAAAATTATTAAAGACTCTCATGATATGCTTTATTATATTAGTATGCTTTCAACTACTGGAGGAAAACTAAAAGTTTCTCCCAAAAGAATTATTGAAAGATACAGTAAAATTAAAAAACAAAATATATCTAAGAATGTTGTTATTGGATTTGGAATCACTGAAAAAACGATAAAATCACTTAAAAAAGCTGATGGATTAGTAGTTGGAAGTGCAATTTGTAAAGAAATTTCAAACTCTATTAAAAAGAGACAAAATCCTGTCACAAATGTTACTAATATTGTGAAAAGATTAAAAAATAAAATTAAATGAACTGGATCACAAAAATTATAAAAGCAGGTGAAAAGATTAAAACTGCTATTCACGAAAGAGCTTCTAAAGAAGATATTGCAAAAAGTGATTGGACAAGTTGCTGCAGAGGCCCAATTCTTAAAAAAGATTTAGAACAAAACTTATGGGTTTGTTCAGATTGTAATAAACATCATAGAATTAAACCTAGTCAAAGATTTGATATTTTATTTGGTAAGAATAATTACGAAGTATTTAAGACCCCAATTCCAAAAGATGATCCTTTAGATTGGACAGACTCTAAATCTTACAAAGATAGATTAAAAATTGCTCGAAAAAAAACGGGTATGGAATGTGGAATGATGGTTGCTTGTGGAACAATTGATAATATTAAAATTACAGCAGTTGCTTCTGACTTTGACTTTTTAGGTGCTTCAATGGCCGCAGCTGAAGGAGAGGCTTTTTTATATGGCATTCAACATGCTATAGAAAATGAAACTCCTTTTTTATGTATCAGTGCTGGTGGTGGTATGAGAATGATGGAAAGCTTAATATCACTATCTCAAATGACTAGAACAACTCTTGCAATTAATGAACTTAAGAAAAATGGTTTACCTTATTTAGTATGCATCACTGATCCTACAGCAGGTGGTATTACAGCTTCTTATGCTATGTTGGGTGATATTCATATTGCAGAACCAGGTGCATTAATAGCATTTGCTGGTGCTAGAGTTATTCAAGGTACTGTTAAAGAAGAATTACCTGATGGATTTCAAAAAAGCGAGTATGTTGAAAAAACTGGTTTTGTTGATGTAATAATAGAGCGTAAAGATCTGCGATCCAAAATTGGAACTTTATTATCAATATTGTTGAAGAAAAATTCTGTTATAAGTTCTGAACAAAATGAAACTACAGAAGATAGTCAGTCGCTTACAAGAGCTGCATCCTAAAGAAATAGATCTAAGTTTAGATCGTATTAAAAATCTCTGTAAAAGATTAGGAAACCCCCAAGATAAAATAAAAGCAATTTCAATTGTTGGCACAAACGGCAAGTATTCAACAATCCAAGCAATGTTTGCTATTTTAAAAGAAGCAAAAATTAAATGTAATATTTACACTAGCCCGCATATCAAAAATATTAATGAAAGGTTTGTATTTAATAACCAAGAACTTAATAATGAAGAGTTAGCAAGTTTATTTGAAGAGATTGAAAGTGCTAACAATAATGAACCTATTACCTTTTTTGAGATACTGACTACAGCTTATTTTTTAAAAGCTTCTCAATATCCAGACAATATTAATCTTATAGAAACTGGCCTATTTCATAGGTTTGATGCTACTAATATCTTAAAAAGTAATCTAGCAAGTATAGTAACCTCTATTGGACTTGATCATTTAGATTGGTTGCCAGAGAACGAACAAAATGTTGAAAAAATTATCTATGAGAAAACTTCAACACTTTTAAATTCAAATATTATTGTTGCTAAACAAAGTAATAAAGAAATTACAGATAGTATAAAAAAAACAATCTCAAATAATAGTTCAGATAAATATTTTCATAATGAAAATTATAGTTTTACTATGAAAGAAAATGATTTCTTTTATTATGAAGATCAATTTGGAGGAATAAAATTGCCAATGCCTAATGTTAAAGGTCAATTTCAGTTAGAGAACATTTCAACAGCTATTGCAGCTCTAAGAACTTTAAATGATTTCGATATAAAAAATGATTACATTCAAAAAGGGATTACAAAAATAAATAGTATTGCAAGATTACAAGAGATTAAATCTGGCAACTTTAAAGAGCTTGTGAAAGATCATCAGCTTTTTGTTGATGGATCTCATAATCCTTTAGGAGCAAAAGTATTAAATGAATACTTGGAAAGTTTGAATTGTAACAAACATATTATTCTTGGGATGATGGCCAATAAAGATCATAATGAATATATGAGTTACTTTAAGGATATTGCAACCTTGACTACTATTGATATCCCCAATCAACCTAATTCAATTAAAGGAAAAGAACTCAAAGATAAGCTTAATAGCTTTAAAAACATTAATTACAAAGAAAGTATAGAAGAAGCTATTAAATCAATCCCTGTTAAAGAAAACGACATAATACTCATTACAGGATCATTATATCTTGCTGGGGAAGTATTGAATTTAAATTAGATATTTTTATCTAAAAATTCTTTCATGTGGCTTTCAGGAACTCCACCAACTTTTCTATCTACTTCAACACCTTTTTTGTAAATTATAACTGTCGGCACACCTCTAATCCCTGCAGCACTTCCAGTATTAATTCCACCATCTTCGATGTCTGCGTAATAGAAACCAGCTTTATCTTTGTATTCATCTGAAAGCTTGGTCATTACAGGTACAAGTGCTTTGCAAGGTCCACACCAAGCAGCACTAAACTGGATAACTGAAATATCTTCGTTTTTTATTTTACTATCAAAATCGTCGTCTTTAAAATCATTAAGCATATATCTGATATAATTGATTCAATTGATTATACAATGGGCAAAATTAAACTTTTTTTAATTTATTAAATTATGCATCAGAATATTTTTGCTCTAGATTCATCACATAATCATTAATTCCATCAAGGAATTTGAGCTTTTCATCTACTGTTTTAAACGAAAACATCTTGTCTTCATTTTCTCTAATCTCATCACATTCTGAATAAAAGGCAGAAATTGTCCACCATTTCTCTTTATTAGTACTTAAAATTCTTGAAGCGATACGACGTTTAATTTTTTTATGAATTTCTTTAGGTAAAATTTCAGGCGCCTCATTAAATATCAATCCATGACCAAAAGTAACGAGTCTTTGATCATCAAACTTATTTAATAATGCAAATTTTTCTTTCCAGTCACCTGTATGAAATTTAGGAAATAAAGCTTGGTCCTTAGCAGAGGTAAATCCTCCAGAATAAATAGATTCTTCTGGTTCAATATCCTCTTGCGAGGAAATTTCCATTTTCTCTTCTGCAGCCTCTCTTAAAATATTACAAATATCTTGTGAAAACTTTTCGTTAGTTTTAACTAACTCGGCCCTTTTTTTAATTAGATTTGGATCTAGTTTACTATAAGGCTCAACTTTCATTCCAAAACTTTGATCTAAAATTATTGGTGCTTTATTTGATCTAATAGTTCTTAAAAACTTTGGAGATTTTTTCATCTCTTTTTTTAAGTCTTCGTAATTTAATTTTTGAATAACTTCTACATCAACTCTTAGATCTACAGCTTGACCCCATTTATAAACTGGATGCATACAAGCATTTGGGTGTAGTGGTGCACATAAGTACAATCGGCTTGTTCCATAGAAATACTCATTTAATGTAAATATTTTTTCCTGCTTGATCATATTCTCGACAATAACTTTACTGCTTGTTTTAAAATATTCTTGCCACAGTGTTGGTTGTTTTTGTTTAATTAAATCTAAAACCTTAACAGTAAGTTCAGTATCAAATAATGCAGAATGCGCACCAGCAGATTCGAAACCATTTAATCTAGCTAAAGACTCTAGCTTCATTGATTTATTTCCTTTAGGATTTAATTCTGTTTTTAAAACATCATCATCTATAGCAAATGCTGCTCTAACTATATTTAAAGCATCATGACGAACATTTCCCTCTGTATTTGTCAAATATGGCTTTCTTAAAGATTTAAAAAATTCTTTTCTAATTACTTCGTCATCAAAGTTGATGCTTGAATAACCTAAAAAGGTTGCAGGTGACCATTGTCTAAATTTTTGTTCCACCTGAGTTAACATTTCGTAATGACTTAGATTACCTTTGGTTAATAAGTCGACATTTGATTTATTAATACAAAGAGCGGTAGCACTTGGAACTCTATCTTGGGGTAGTCTACATCTTGCTGAAAAACGCTCTAGTTCTTTGAAGTTTTCGTCTAATAATATTCCACCTATTTCAATAATAGTTGCCCAATCTGTTTGAGCAGAATCCGTTTCAATATCCCATACTACGTAATTCAATTTGCTCTCCTTTGTGAATAAAATTGTTCAACTTTTTCTAAAAATTTATTTTGATAATCTTTTAATCTTTCACCATCTATTAAAAACCTTTGAAACATATTGTCTTTTGTGCAAAGTAAAATAACAGCCTGAGTGATATTAGATCCATGTACAGTATCATGTGCTAAAGCATAAGCACTACATTGCAAATAATAATCGTCAATCCATTCATCTTTTTTGGGCTTATTACTTTGTTTAAAATCTATAATTGTCTCTTTATTTTCATAGACACCAACACAGTCTGCGGCTCCTGCATATTTGCCTGGGTAATATAATGTTGCTTCACAGCCCCAAATTTCATCCAATTTATTTCTTAAACCATTTTCAATGATTTGGTCAGCCATCATTCGCTCTCTAGTATTATCTCCTAGTAAATCTAAATTTAACTTTCCAAGCAAAAATTTTTCCAAGTACTCATGCATCGAACTACCTCTACTGCTTGCTTCTTGAGTAATAATTGCTGCTTGCTTATGACCTACTCTTTGCTTCCAAGCTTGAAGAGATGCTTTTTTTTCCTCAGACTCAGTTGCTTTTAAAATAGTTGTCACTGAAGGTAATCGTTCTTCATTTACAGAGTAATGCCTTGAGCCATCTACTATTGATCTAGTTGATTTTGGATAAATATATTTATTATTCCACTCCATGTGATTTCTTATATTCGCTATTTTAGAAAAAAAGAAATTAATTATTTGCTTGTTTTGAACGATCAACAAATTTTTCTACATTTTCTGTTTGGACTGCTTTTTCAAGTTGTTCAGGATCTTTAATACTTTCAAGTGTTCTAGTAATTGATCTTGCGTCTGTTCCAAACTTATCCACAACAGACATGGCCTCTTCTAATTTTTTTCTAAGAGAAACTATGTTTTCAAAATGTTTTCCAAATCTTGAACTTATTGTTTTTAAATGATTGTAAATTTCTGTTGCACCTTTTTGAACTTTTAGTGATTGAAATCCCATATGCAAAGATTGCAGGTAAGCTGAAAGCGTATTAGGTCCACAGATTACTACTTTATGTTTTTTCATTAATTCTTGGGTTAATAACTCTTTAGTGCTTGGATCTTGGTATTCAGTTAATTCTTTGTATAAGCTTTCTGTTGGAGCGTATACAATTGCAAAATCTGTAGTTTTTGGTGGAACAATATACTTTTCATTAACACTTTTAGCTTTAGCTTTAAAAGCAGTGGCCAATTTTGCTCTAGCATCTGCAACAGCTTTTTTGTCTTGCGCGTCATGACCATCGGTAATTGCTTTGAATTTTTCTACTGGAAAATGACTATCAACTGGAACTAAAACATCGCCTTGAAGCTTAATTGCAAATTCAACGTTTTCACTTGTGTCCTCTTTCATCTTTACATTGGTCATAAATTGAGTCGCTGGTAATAAATCTTTAATTAAAGCATCCAAACTGAACTCAGCAAGAGTTCCATACTTTTTAACACCAGCTAAAATTTTAGTTATACTCTCTTGGCTTTTATTTAATAATTCAACCTGACTATTAAAGTTTCCAACTTTTTCGTCAACTTTAGTCAAAGCCTCTGTCATATCTTTAGTAACACCAGTAGATAAGTTATTAAATGAAGTCGACATTGAACCCAGCGAGGTATTAATAGTATTGTTTAAGGTGTCTTTTAAACTTTGTATTTCAGTCTTTAAATTAGCTATCTCTTCAGCTTCCTTATTTTCATTCTCGTCTTTAGGCTTGGATCTTAAATTTAAATAAAGGATTACCGAAACAATTCCTACTAGTAAAACTAACAATGAGATTAAAATTATATCCATGATTCTATTATTTTATTTTATATGAAAATTTGATTAATATATTAAAATATTTAAAATTTATCCGATGGAATTATTCTTAATATTAAAAATTGTATTTATTATTGGGGCTGTTATAGCGCTTTATGCTGTTGCTAGAAACCTTGATATTATTAAGATTATCTTAATTTATTGGAAAGACTTAATTCTTAGAAAGTAATCTAATTAACCTTTTAACTTTTAGTTTTTTTGTAGATGATTTTGATGTCATCATACAAGCTACGGACTCTAAAATCTCACCATCTTTTAAAATACGAAGATTGTTGGCTTTTAAAGTTTCACCGGTTGACGTTATATCTGTAATTATCTCACTTGATCCTGTAAAGGGATAAGCTTCTGTTGCCCCTAAACTTCCTACTAGTTTAAATTGTGTAACCCCTTTTGAAAATAAAAACTCTCTAGTTAGGTTTGGATATTTAGTTGCTACTCTTAATCTTTTCTTCTTTTTATCCTTAAACTCAAATGCAATCTCCTCTAAATCTGCAACTGTTTGAACATCAATCCAAGGATCTGGTATAGCCACAACTAAAGCTGCTTTTCCAAAAGTATATCTTTTAGATACAATAATTTTATTTTGAATATTTATTTCACTTTCTTTTAATAAATCATATCCTGAAAAACCAAGATCTAATGAACCATCTCCAAGTCTTTCTATAATTTCTCTAGCATGAAGGTACAAAACTTTAATATTTTTTAATTGTTTTATTGATCCTAATAAATCTCTTTCACCTCGTTCAGATATCAGATCTAGTTTATTCTTTTTAAAGATCTTTAGAATATCTTTTCTAAGTCTACCTTTACTTGGAATACCAATATTTATTATATTTTTTTTCATAAGTAATTTAAATTTAAAGCAGCTCCTACTGCGGCTACTTGATTTTTAGAACCAAGATCAGAAATTAATTTATCGTATCTTCCACCATTAATTATATTTATGTTCTTTGACTTAGATTTAATGTCAATTTTAAATACCATTCCTGTGTAGTATTCTAATTGTCGTCCAAATGAAGCAGAGAAGATAACATTAAGTTTTGAAATTTTATTCTCTGAAGTTGGAAAATATTTTTGGTCTACTAATAAATTAATCTTATTTTTTTTAAAAAATTTATTTAGCTCATTTGCAGCTTTATTAATCGGGCATTTAATTTTAAGAAACTCTTTTATAATCTTTGATACATTTTTGCCTTTGCTGGCTCCTCTTGGGTCTCTAATTTTATTATCAAATCTTTTTAAAATTTCGTTAATTGCCCTTCCTGCGATAACTTTAGATAGATCTTCTTTTAACATTTTAAAATATCGTTTTTTATCAATCTCAACAATAGTTGGATCTACATCTGAATTAGTCTCTAATCTTTTTAATAGATCATTAAAATATTTCTCTCTCCAAAAATGCCTTGATAATCTTAACTTCCAACGTTTTGGAATATCTAGTTTTGAAATTAATAAATTAAAGATTTCAACATTACCAATTGTTAATGTGCCTGATGTATATTTAATATTTTGTAGAGATTTTAGAGAAGTGTTAATGATTTCTTTATCATCATTCTTCTCATCTTTGGATCCTATTATCTCAAAACCTACTTGATCTCTTATTATAGAGTCTTTTTTATTTTGTGATTTTCTATACGCCTGACCGCTATAAAAAATCTTTTCTTTGCCATTTAAATTATTCTCTAAATATCTAAGACATGATGCAATAGTTAGGTCAGGTCTTAAACAAAGCTCACTACCATTTTGATCAATGAAAGAGAAAATAAATTTTCTAAAGTTTTCACCTGATCTTTGGACAATATGATTAGTCTCAATTACTGAGGGTAAATCAATATACTTAAATCCTTTAGATTTTACTGATCTAAGGATATTTTCAGATAAGTTTTTTGACTTCATTAATTAAATCAGCTTTTGGAATTGTTTGGTTGTTTTCACCCTTAACACCTCGAAGGTTCTTAATGGTTACAGTGTTATCATTAAACTCGTTTTCTCCACAAATAATCGCAACTGGTAATTCACGTTTATTTGCAAAGGTTAATTGCTTACCTAGATTTTTTTTACTATCTAAAAAAATTTCAGCATTAATATTATTTTCTCTTAATTGATCAACTAATTCATAATAATTTTTCAAATATTTTTGATCCATGACACAAACCAAAACTGGTTTTTGATCCTCAACCTTAATTTGATCTAACTGCATTAAAGCAAATAACAATCTATCAACACCAAAACTTATTCCTGTTCCTGGAATATCTACTCCTCTAAATCTTGATATCAATTTTGCATAAGCTCCACCTGAACATATGCTTCCAATATCTACTTCTTTACCTTTGTTGTTTGTCACTTTAAAATTTAAGTTGGTCTCTACAATAAAATCTGAATAATAAGCCAAACCCCTTACAATTGTAAAATTGGTTTTAACTTGATTGAAATTTGATCCATATCCAAGTACTTCAAATACATTTTCTAATTCATTTATGCCTTCTTGAGATAATGGATTTTTTAAAGTTTCCTTTAATTCTTTTAAATCTTTTATTTTTAGAAAATTTAATATTTGTGCAGCTTGTTCATTTGATAATTCTGCGCCTTTGGTGATAGCTCCACTTTCGTCTTTTCTCTCTTTTTTTAATAAATCTTCAACTCCTTTTAATCCAAAACCAGGTTTGTCTAGTTTATCAATTGCTCTAATGACTTTGATTTGTTTTTCTTCAGAAATTTTTAATTCATCAATTAAGCCTTGAACTATTTTTCTATTACTCACATTTATTGTAAATTGATCTTTGTTTAAGCCACAATCTGATAATGTGCTTGATATTAAATTACAAAGTTCAGCATTTGCTTGAGCGGGATTAACATTTCCAACTATATCAAAGTCAGCTTGCATGAATTCCCTGTAACGGGCATTTCCAGCTTTCTCGTTACGAAATACATTTTGAATAGCATAACGTTTATAGATAGATGGAAGTTCTTGATTGTTTTGTGCAACAAATCTTGCGAGTGGACTTGATAGATCATATCGAAGAGTGATGCTTTTTTCACCATCTTGAAATGAAAATACATCAGACATAGGATTTGCTTCATCTTCTGCAAGAAAAGATCCTATATTTTCACTAATTTCAAACGAAGGGGTTTCAAGAGCTTCTGCTCCAAAATTGATAAAATTATTCTCAATAGCTTTTAATAGCTTTTTTTTGAGAAGAAGTTTTTTATCCCAACGATCTTCAAAACCTGAAGGTAATCCAGGTACTAATTTATTTTCTTTATTCATTTTTTTGGTACCCGGGCTGAGAATCGAACTCAAACTTAAAGTTCCACAAACTTTCGTGCTAACCGTTACACCACCCAGGCATTCTTTGTTTTTATATTATTTTTGTGTGGATTAAAAATTATATTATAAATAAATAGCCTACAGGCTATGGAAACAGATTCTATGAGTGCCTCTTGAAGTCTCTCTGTATGTAATATTTATAATCATGAGCAGTCTTTTAGACAATAATTGTTATTATTCAAGTAAAAATAAAAAGAACGTTAATCTAATAGTGAATTTAACGCCCTTTGAAATATTTTAGAATTAGTCTATTTTTTTTAGATTAACTGCAGAAGGTCCTTTTGGACCATCCTCAAGTGAAAACTTCAGTTTATCACCTTCGTTTAGATATCTCATTCCAGCTTCTTTAACTGCCGATGCATGTACAAAGGCATCTTTTTCTTTGTCATCTCTTTCGATGAAACCATAGCCTTTTTTTCCGTTATACCATTTAATTTTACCAGTTAGTGTGCTCATTTTATTTCTTAGTCCTTATGTTGTTTATTATTCTATAAAGCTAATTTGATTTTTTAATAATTTCAAGATGAAAAATTGATGGTGGTGGTGCCTCGGGAAGGATTCGCACCTCCGACACAAGCCTTTTCAGGGCTCTGCTCTACTCCTGAGCTACCGAGGCAAAAGTTTAACCTCTAAAGATTATTCTGCCTTTTGTAAGGTCATAAGGTGTCATCTCTACAGTCACGTTATCCCCTTGCAATACTCTAATTCTATTTTTTCTTAACTTACCAGCAGTGTGAGCTGTAACCGTATGCCCATTCTCTAGCTTAACTCTAAACATTGCGTTTGGAAGTAGGTCCATGACCTTTCCTTTAAATTCAAGCAAATCTTGTTTAGACAATTTTATTTTCTCCTAATTCTTTTTTTAACAGATTGAGCATGTCCTGCTAATCCTTCATAATTTGCAAGTGTTATAACTGAAGGACCAAGACTTTCAATACCCTTTTTAGATAAGTTTATATAAGAAATCCGTTTATAAAATTCATTAACACTTACTCCACTTGAGTATTTTGCTGAACCATTAGTTGGCAATATGTGGTTTGAACCAACATTATAGTCTGTCATTGCCATTACAGCATATTTTCCAAGACAAATAGATCCTGAGTTTTTAATTTTTGGCATAAAAGAATTATAATTTTTAACATTCAGTTCTAAATGTTCAGGTGCTATCTTATTCACCACATCAATTATTTTCTTATCAGAACTAATGTGCATTAAAATTCCATTGTTTGATAAGCTTTGTCTTGCAATAGAGGATCTTGGAATTTCTTTTAATTGTTTTGTAATTTCATTTTTAACTTTATCAATTAAGGATTTGTCTTTAGAAATTAATATGCATTGAGCAAGTTTATCATGTTCTGCTTGTCCTATTAAATCGCTTGCAATCCATTCTGGATTTGAAAATTTATCACAAACAATAGTGACTTCTGAAGGGCCTGCAGTCATTCCCTCTATTCCAACATCACCAAAAACTTCTTTTTTTGCAGCTGCCACATAAGCATTGCCTGGGCCTACTATTTTATTAACTTTATTTATTTTCTTTGTTCCATAAGCTACAGCAGCAATCGCTGAAGGACCTCCAATTGAATAAATTTCTTTAATTTTACATTTACGTGCTGCATATAATACTGCTGGATTTTGTTTTCCTTTAAATCCTGGATTAATCATCACAACTCTTTTAACTCCTGCAACAATTGCTGGGATAGCATTCATTAATACACTGGATGGATATGAGGCTGTCGAACCAGGCACGTAAATTGCAACAGACTCTAAAGGTATATATTTATACTCAAGTTTATTTTTATACTTATCGATGTAAGAAATATTCTTAAATTTTTGAAGTGAATGAAATTTGTAAACTCTATTGTAAGCAATATCAATTGCTAACTTTACTTTTTTATCAAGTGATTTTATTGAATTAGAAATCTGTTTTTGAGAAGGAATAATTATAGTGTTTTGATTAAATTTTTTTTCGTATTTTACTAAAGCTTTATCTCCATTTTTTTTAACATCTTTAATAATACCTGAAACTGAAACTAAATTAGATTGTACTTTTTTCTTTCTTTGTAAAAGTAAACTATCTAAGTTTTTATCAAAATTTTTACTATTACTATTTAATATTTTCATTAATCTTTAATTTCATTTTGATCTTCCAGTCTTACTTCAATTGTTTCTGTGGTCAAAGCAATGTGGGCATTATTGTTGAAAATCAAATTAATCTCATAATCTTCTTTATTTTTTAGATAATCTATTGCTATCAATTCTAAAACTAAATCTTCATTTTTTTGATCTATATTTTTGGATTTAACTTTATCTACAAAATCAAACCTACAAATACTGTTAATTTTCTTGTCCTCCTGATCGGTTTCAATTTTAGTTCTTTCAACTGATAACAAAAAAACTTTATTTTCTGCCAGATATTTTATATCTGATACTTTAACATTTGCCCTAGCAGTACATGCTGAAATCATTTGAAGACCCTCATTATCTGAAGCTATAATTTTTGCTAAATATTTCTTATCCATTAATTAACTCTTTTAATTTTTGCTCCTACTTTTTTTAATTTCTTTTCTATATTTTCATATCCACGGTCAAGATGATAAATTCTATTAATCACTGATTTTCCTTTTGCACTTAAAGCTGCTAAAATCAATGAAACAGAAGCTCTTAGGTCTGTTGCCATCAATTCAGCTGCTGCAAAATTAATGTTACCAGTTACTTTAGCTGTATTGCCATCAATTGAAATTTTAGCGCCCATTCTGTTCAATTCAGCCACATGCATAAATCTATTTTCAAAAATATCTTCTTTAATTACTGATTGTTTGTTTGCTTTGCACAGCAACACCATTATTTGAGCCTGTAAATCTGTTGGGAAGCCAGGATATGGTGCTGTTTTGATGTTTATACTTTTAATCTTTTTATTACCAATAATATGAACTTCTTCTTTCTTAACATTAATTTTTGCACCTATTTTTTTTAAAGTATTAATTTCTGTTTGGATTATTTTTGGAACAATATTTTTTATCTTTAAATTTCCTGCTGTTACAGCTGCTGCAACTAAATAAGTTCCAGCTTCAATTCTATCAAACATAACTGAATAAGTAATTTCTTTTACTTCTTGTACTCCTACAATCATAATAGAACGCTTGCTTGTCCATTTGATATTACATCCCATAATTTTTAAAAAATTAACTAAATCTTTTATTTCAGGTTCAATGGCACAGTTACTTAAAATAGTAGTTCCTTTTGCAAAACTTGCTGCAATTATCAAGTTTTCAGTTGCCCCCACTGATATTTTTGAAAATCGAATTTTAGTTCCAATTAATCCTTTAGGTGCGGTTGCGTGCACATAACCTTGAACAATCTTATATTTAACACCTAGTTTTGACAATGCATCTAAGTGTATATCAACGGGTCTTGTGCCAATTGCACATCCACCTGGTAGAGATACTTTTGCTTTACCAAATTTTGCCAATAAAGGCCCAAGAACTAAAATTCCTGCTCTCATGGTTTTGACCAAACTATAAGATGCAAAACTTTTGCTTTGTTTTATATTGTTGATGACTAAATTATTTTTATTAAAATTAACTTTAGATCCTAACGATTGCAACAAACTAACCATCGTCTCAATATCTCTTACCCTAGGCAAATTTTTTAGGTAAACTTTTTTTCTTGATAATAGAGTAGCAGCTAAAATTGGTAGAGATGCATTTTTTGAACCTGATATTTTTATTTGTCCTTTGAGCTTATTGGCTCCAACGACTTCTAGTTTTTGCATAACTAAACTTTTGGTAACGTTACTCCAGTTTGGCCCATATACTTGCCATCACGATCAGCATATGTCACTTCTGGTTTTTCATTTCCTTTTAAAAAGATAAATTGTGCAACACCTTCATTAGCATATATTTTTGCAGGTAATGGTGTCGTGTTTGAAAATTCAAGTGTCACATAACCCTCCCAACCTGGTTCTAAGGGCGTAACATTAACGATAATTCCACATCTTGCGTATGTAGATTTACCAAGACAAATAACCAGTACATCATTGGGAATTTTAAACTTTTCAACAGTTCTAGCTAATACAAAAGAGTTAGGTGGAATAATGCACTCTGACACATTTTTAGTTACAAAATTTGTTGGTTTAAAATTTTTAGGATCTACTATTTCAGAATTGACGTTTGTAAATATTTTGAATTCATCAGAAACTCTTGCATCATAGCCAAAAGAAGATAATCCATAAGAGATACTATCACCCCTAACTTGCTTCTCCTCAAAAGGAGAAATCATACCTTTTTTTTTTGACATCTCTCTTATCCACTTATCTGAAAGAACTGACATTATTTATTTTTCTTCTTTGTTTTTTTTTGAAAAATTTTTCTTTTCTTTAAATTTTTTCTTAACGCTAAACTTAAACGCTCATTTTTATCTTTAGAATTCATTCTTTATCAGGATTAGTAAGGAAGTCTAATGTAATTGGTTTTGAAGCATCCAAAGTTTTTGGCTTAGCTTCTTCTTCTTTGGGACCTTCTTTTGCTAAACGTTTAGCTTTCTTTTCAGCAAGCTTTTTTTCTCTTTTAGCTTGCTTTTCCATAAGCTTGTTTCCTTTTGTAGATTTATAATCGTAATGAATTCCCATAAAATTTTCCTCAATTAGATATAAAGCATAATCACCAAAAAATTAAGGCAATATTTTGAAAAAAATGCTTTATTATCAATAATTAATATTTTGATAACAGGCTCCTATAGATAAATGGTATATCAAGTCATTGGTAATGACTAATTTCCTGGTCAGTACAGGGTGGGAGCACCATAATTAATTTTTATAAAAAAATTTTCTTAAAAGTATTGATACTAAAATTAATCCAACAAAAGCTAAAATTGGTAAATAGATATCAGCTGAAAAAATAATATCTGTTATTCTAGGAACTTCTGAATTCTGATCAATAACCTTTTCTAAACCACTACCAATAGAAACAGCTAAAAATATTTGAGGGATAATTCCAATTAAGGTTGCAAAGAAAAAATTATTTATTTTTACATTAAAAATAGTAGGCAGAAGACAGCTTAGTTGCCAAGGTATTCCTCCTATGAATCGATATATTAACAAATAAATAAATTCTGATTTTTTAAATTTTTGTTCAAGGCTCTTAAATTTATTTAAAAATTTTTCTTTAATTAAATCTTTTAAAAAATAATTACCAAATAGATATATGAAGGTTGCACCAATACTTAACCCTAAGACAACAAGTAATGTTCCAATCCATTTTCCAAAAATAAACCCACCTAGTAGTGCAACTGGTGATCCAAATCCTAAAAATGGAAATACCCATAATATTGTTAAAAATAAAAAAATTATTGATAATAAAAATAAATTAGAATTTTTAATTTCAAAAAAATAAGATCTATTTTTTCTTATGAAGTCATAAGAGGTTAATTCCTGTAGGCTAAATTTTGAAAAGAAAAAATATAAAAATAAACAAATAGCTGTAAGATAAAATAATCCAATAAATAGTTTAATTTTTTTAGCTTTTTCCATTAAATACAATGCTAATTTTAAAATCTTCTATTTGCTATTTATATATTTAATTACTATAAAGGGCGAAAAATTAATAACTTTAATCACATTTATGAAGCGAACATATCAACCATCTAACGTTAAAAGAGCTAGAAAACATGGCTTTAGGTCAAAAATGAAAACCAAAGGTGGGCAAAAACTTTTAGCTAGAAGACGAGCAAGAGGAAGAAAATCGTTAACTGTATCGGTCTAGATAAATGAAAAGCAAAATACTTGCTCTTTCAAAAAACGAAGAATTCAAAAACCTACTTAAACAAAAAAAAATATCTAATAAATATGTTACGATTTTTTTTGGAAATCTAATCAATAAAGATAAGAAAAAACTTAACATAAGCTTTGTGACTAAAAAGAAAATTGGAAATGCTGTTAAAAGAAATAAAATTAAACGTAGATTGAGAAATATAGTAAATGAAGCAGTTAAAAAAGTAACAGTTAAATTTGACTATTCATATCTTGTTATTGCTAAGTCAACTATGCTAAACAATGAATACAAAAATATAAAAGAAACTCTATTTCAGGATTTAGAAAAAATTAAATAATGAACATTTTTACGAATATTCTAATCAAATTTATTAAAGGTTATAAATTCATTATTAGTCCTTTACTTGGTCAATCGTGCAGGTATTTACCAACTTGTTCTGAATATAGCATTGAAGCTTTAAAAGAGTTTGGTTTGATCAAAGGAAGTATTATGAGCATCAAAAGAATTCTATCATGTCACCCTATAAAGTTTTTAGGAGGTGGTGATGGTTTTGATCCTGTTAAAAAAGAAATGAAAGCAAAAAAATAATGGAAACTAGAAACGTCATAGCAGCAATATCTTTGTCAGCTGCTGTAATCATTTTATACAGTTTATTTTTTGCGCCCCCTCCAATTACAAAAGAAAATTTAGCTGAAAAAAATAAAACTGAGAAAAATACTGATACACCAAATATAGAACAAAAAGAAAATGTAACAGAAATTTCAAGAGAAGAAGCCTTAAGTCAAAGTAAAAGAATTCAATTTGAAAATCAAAGTATAGTTGGGTCTATATCTTTAAAAGGTGCCGCTATAGATGATCTAACTTTTAAAGAATATAATGTCAGCTTAGATAATAAGGAGAAGATAAAACTTTTAGCACCAAGAAATGCTACTAATGGATATTTAATTGAAAGTGGTTTTATTACTACAAATAAAAATATTGAAATTCCAACAGCTGAAACTATTTGGTCGGTATCAGGAAACAACAAACTAACAGATCAATCTCCTATTAAATTATCATGGACTAATAACCAAGGTTTAACATTTGAAAAAGAAATATCTTTAGATGATAAATTTTTGTTTACTATAAAACAAAGAATAAAAAATTCATCAGATAAAAAATATGATTTTTATTCATATGGACAAATTATAAGAAATAAAATACCTGAAATTTCTAATTTTTATATTCTTCATGAAGGTCTAATTGCAGACTTGGATGATGAGCTTATTGAGGAAGATTACGACGATATCCAAGAAAAAAAGTTTTCCAAAACTGCACAAAAAGGTTGGCTTGGTATAGGAGACAAATATTGGATAACATCTTTGATCCCACCAAGTGGAAAAGAATTTAAGACAACATTTGATTATAAAAATAAATTTAGAGCAAACTTTGTATCTACGGAACCTTTAGAATTAGGAAAAAATTCAAGCATTGAAGATAAAATGCAGGTTATAGTTGCTGCTAAAAGAGTAGAAATTATTGATGGCTATGCTGAGTCTCTAAATATAGATAAATTTGACTTGGCAATCGACTGGGGGTTTCTATACTTTATTACAAAACCATTATTTCATGGAATAGATTACTTCTTTAAATTACTGGGCAACTATGGCCTTGCAATCATTGCTATAACGTTTTGTATTCGATTGGCATTCTTCCCACTTGCAAATTTCTCATTTAAAAGTATGGCAAAAATGAAAGCTCTTCAGCCAGAGATGGCAAGACTAAAAGATCTTCACAAAGATGATAAAATGAAATTACAGCAAGAAATGATGGCTCTTTATAAAAAAGAGAAAGTAAATCCCATGTCAGGATGTTTACCTATACTTGTACAAATTCCAGTATTTTTTGCGCTATATAAAGTTTTATTTGTAACTATTGAAATGAGACAAATGCCATTTTTTGGATGGATTCAAGATTTATCTGAAAGAGACCCAACATCACTTTTTAACTTATTTGGTTTATTGCCATATGATGTGCCATCATTTTTAATGATTGGTGCTTGGCCAATTGCAATGGGTGTTTCTATGTTTATTCAACAAAAATTAAACCCTGCTCCAACAGATCCAATGCAGGCAAAAATATTTATGTTCTTTCCACTATTCCTTACAGTTATATTGGCTCCATTCCCTGCAGGACTAGTAATTTATTGGACTGTTAATAATATCTTAACTATGGCTCAACAAGTTTTTATTATGAAACGAACTACAGTTAAAACAGCAACTTAATGTTGGAAATCAAAGAAGAAGAATTAAATAAAATCCTCCCATCAGATGGTCCTTCAATCGATGAAGTAAAAAGATATCTTGAAAAATATAACGACGAATACATTGTTATTAAGTGTGGTGGAAGTGTTTTAGTTAATCAAAATTTATTTAATATTTTTATAAAAGATATTACAACTCTAAATAAATTGGGTTTTATTCCAATAGTTGTTCATGGTGGAGGCAAAAGAATAAGTAATAAGTTGAATGAATTAGGAATTAAAAGTGAGTTTATTAAAGGACTTAGAGTTACAGAAAAAGAGATTATTAATGTGGTTGAACAAGTGTTGATAGAGTTTAATCAAGAAATAGTTGAAGCCTTAAAAAAACAATTTTGTAATAGCGAAACTGTTAATTCTAAAAACAATAACATAATAAGTGTAATCAAAGAAAATGATGAACTAGGATTTGTTGGAGTGCCTACTAAAATTGATAAAACTATTATAGATAATATTGTTAGTAATAAAAAAGTACCAGTAATTGCTCCGCTAGGCTTGGATGATAATAGTCAAACTTACAATATTAATGCGGATACTGCAGCAGGTTCAATTGCAAAAAAAATTAAAGCAAGAAGATTAATTATTATGAGTGATGTTGAGGGAGTTTTGGATGATAACAAAAAACTAATACCTGAAATTAATTCAAGCTCTATCAAAGATCTAATAGAAAATGAAACAATTACAGGAGGTATGATACCAAAAATTAACAATTGTTTAGATGTAGCAAGTAATGGAGTAAAAGGTGTTGTTATAATTGATGGTAGAAAAAACCACTCCATACTTTTTGAGTTATTATCTGACAAAGGATCAGGAACCCTAATTAGACAATGAAAGATTTAGCCAATATAAAATACTGGATATTTGATCTTGATAATACTCTTTATAGTGGTCAAACTCAGGTTTTTTCTGAAGTAGACAAAAAAATGTCCTCTTTCATCTCTAAAAAATTTAATGTTGATCTTGTAAAAGCAAAAGAAATTCAAAAAAAATATTTTTATGAATATGGAACAACACTTTCAGGATTAATGAATCATGACAATATAGATCCACAAGAATTTTTAGAATTTGTTCACGATATTGATATTAGCTGGTTACCAAAAGATGAGATTTTAAAAGAAGAACTTATAAAATTAAAAGAAAAAAAAATTATTTTTACCAATGGATCGCATGCTCATGTTGAAAATGTTACAAAACAACTTGGTATTGATGGATTATTTGATGGTGCCTTTGATATTACGGATGCAAATTATGTCCCTAAACCTCACTTAGATCCATATCAAAAACTTATCAAAAAATTTGATCTAGATCCAAATCAATCAATTTTAATTGAGGATATTGCACATAATTTAGAACAAGCTAAAAATTTAGGAATGAAAACTTGTTGGTTGGAAAATGAAGAAGTATTTGCAAAAAAAGACTCTGACAAACCATATATTGATTACAAGATTAAGAACTTGCCTTCTTTTTTACAAGAAATTAATATATTAAAGAATAATTAAATTAACTTTCTAAAAAAAAAATATGAGTGATATAGAAAAAATTATAAATGAAGCATGGGAAAATAAAGATAATGTTAACCAAGATTCTGACCAAAGTTTAAAAGATACCATCAATCAAATGATTGATGATTTAGACAGTGGTAAAGTAAGGGTTGCAGAAAAAATTAATGGTGAGTGGGTTACTCATCAGCATATTAAAAAAGCTATTATGCTAAGTTTTAGAATATACCCAATGGAAAATTTAAATGGTCCATATAGCAGTTGGTACGACAAAGCACATTTGTTAAAGGGAAAAACTGCCGGTTGGACTAAAGAAGATCACGAAAAAGCTGGATTTAGAATGGTACCAAACTCTCCAGTTAGAAAAGGATCATTTGTTGGAAAAAATGCAGTACTGATGCCATGCTACGTTAATATTGGTGCTTATATTGATGAAGGCACCATGATGGATACTTTTAGTCGTGCTGGGAGTTGTTGCCAAATAGGTAAAAATTGTCATATCTCTGCTGGAAGTGGAATTGGTGGAGTATTAGAGCCTGCTCAAGCATTACCAACTATTATTGAGGACAACTGTTTTATCGGAGCAATGTCAGAGGTTGTTGAAGGAGTAACTGTTGGAGAAGGATCTGTTTTAAGTATGGGAATGTATATTGGACAATCAACCAAAATAGTAAATAGGAAAACTGGAGAAATTACATATGGAAAAATTCCTCCTTATTCTGTAGTTGTTCCTGGATCTCTACCTGATAAAAATAACGCGTCTGCACCTTCGCTATATTGTGCAGTAATAATTAAACAAGTTGATGAAAAAACAAGATCTAAAACTTCTGTTAACGATCTATTAAGAGAATAAAATTTTTAATGACAACTATTAATGAACTTCAATTAGCTAAGGAGCTAATTAAATTTCCAACAGTAACACCTGTTGATGCTGGTATTATGAAGTTCTTAGAAAAAAAACTTAAAACTCTTGGCTTTAAAACTAAAATTTTAGAATTTAAAGAGAAAGACAGTAAGTCAGTAAAAAATCTTTATGCAAGACTTGGCAATCAAAGTCCAAATTTCTGTTACGCAGGTCACTTAGATGTTGTTCCAGCAGGAAATTTAAAAGATTGGACAGTAAACCCATTTAAACCCTCTGTAAAAAAAGGTTACTTAATTGGAAGAGGTGCGAATGATATGAAAAGTTCAATTGCTGCATTTGTTTCAGCAGTGAGTAGTTTTGTTGCAAATAAAAGGAAATTTAATGGCTCTATTAGTCTTTTAATTACCGGTGATGAAGAGGGAGTTGCAATCAATGGAACTAAAAAAGTAGTTGAATATTTAAAAAAGAAAAAAGAAAAGATAGATTTTTGCTTAGTTGGTGAACCCACTAACCCTAATAAATTAGGTGAAATGATTAAAATTGGGCGAAGAGGAAGTGTGACTGGAAGACTTTCAATTATAGGTGTGCAGGGCCATGTAGCTTATCCCCAAAGAGCAAATAATCCATCTACAGCTATTGTGCAAATATTAAAGGAATTAAAAGATATTAAATTTGATAATGGTACAAGGGATTTTCAACCAACAAATCTAGAAGTTACCAAGATAAATATTAATAATTCTGCGGATAATGTAATACCAGGATTAGCAAATGCTACATTTAATATTAGATTTAATAATAAGCACAGTTCAAGTTCTATAAAAAAGAAAATTGATAAAATAATAAAAAGAATATGTAATAAAAATAAATCAAAATATAAAATTGATTACAGTGTCTCTGGAGAAGCATTTCTTACAAAACCAAATAATACGACTTTTATGATTAGAGATATCATTAAACAAATTACAAAAATTAAACCTCAACTCTCAACAACTGGAGGTACTTCTGATGCAAGATTTATTAGAAATATAGCTCCTTGTTTAGAGTTTGGTTTAGTTGGTAAAACAATGCACAAAGTAGATGAAGCTGTTTCATTGTCTGATTTAAAAAAACTTACATTGATTTATTCAAATATTTTACAAAAATATTTTTAGTGAAAACTGGTCTAGTTACCTCTGATACTTATCAAAATCATAATACAGGTGATGGGCATCCAGAAAAAATTGATAGAGTTACAGCTATTATTGATAACTTTAAGAAAATTGATAACAAAGAATTAATTTGGAAAAAACCAGCTAAATTTGATCAATCTTTTTTGATTAATACACATTCTTCTGAATATATAGGTTTAGTAAGTAAATCATTTCCAGAAAATGGTTTAGCTTTTCTTGATGGAGACACAGTTGTTTCACCTGGAAGTAAAGAAGCAACAAAAGATGCTGTGGGATCTATAATTACAGCCATTGATGGTGTTCAACAAAAAGAATTTAAAAATGCGTTTTGTGCTGTAAGACCTCCAGGACATCATGCGGAAAAAGATAAGGCAATGGGATTTTGTATATATAACAATGTTGCTGTTGGAGCTAATTATCTAATTGAAAAATATAAGTATAATAAAATTGCTATTATTGATTTTGATGTTCATCATGGAAATGGAACACAAGATATTTTCTATTATAATGAAAAAGTGTTATATATTTCAACACATCAATACCCTTATTATCCTGGATCAGGCTCAGAAAAAGAAAAAGGTAAGTTTAACAATATTTTTAATATTCCACTTGAAGCTGGCACAACTGCTGAAGAATATCTAAATGCATACGAACATGTTTTAAAAAAATTAAAAGAATTTAAACCTGAATTTTTATTGTTTTCTGCAGGTTTTGATGCACATATTGATGATCCGTTAGCACAACTTAGATTGAGATCAGAAGATTTTTATACAATAACCAAAAGAACATTGGAATTTTCTAAATCATTTTGTAAGGGAAATGTTGTTTCTATTCTTGAAGGTGGATACGATCTAAAAGCACTCCAAGACAGCACCAAACATCATGTTGATGCTCTTATAGAATTTGATTGATAATTCTAAATAACTCTCTAAATAAAAACTTTATGAAAATTTACAAAATTAATAAATCTGTAATTGATAAAAAAGGTAGAGGACTTTATGCTACGAGAGACATCAAAGAAGGAACAAAAATAATAGATTATATTGGAAAGTTAATTACCAAAAAACAAACTGAAGAGTCTGATAAATATGATAATGGAAAACCAATTTATCTATTTACCATAAACAAAAGATATGATCTGGATGGAGATTTTCCCTGGAATACAGCGGGTCTTATTAATCATTCATGTAACAATAATTGTGATTATGATGGCAAAGGACTTAAGATTTGGGTTAAAGCCATCAAAGATATAAAAAAAGGTGAAGAATTTACTTGTGATTATGGATTTGGTTATGATGAAAATTACAAACAATTTCCTTGTAAATGTAAATCAAAAAATTGTTGTGGTTATATTGTAAGAGCAGAGTCCAGGTGGAGAATAAATAAAAAATTTTCAATGAGTAACAAGAAAAAACTAATAAATAATTCTCGCTAAGAAAAGTCCTTCTGGTGGTGCGGGTGGTGCACATAATATTCTTTTTTTTGATCTAAAAGCTTTATTAAAAGTCTTTAAATCCCATTTTTTTTCACCTAAATATTTCAAACAACCAACCATAGACCTCACCTGTTGCTGTAAAAAAGATTGTGATTTAAATTCTATTTCAATTTTATTTTTTAAAGATTTAACTTTAATAGATTTAATAGTTTTAATTGGACTCTTAGCATGACAACTAGATGATCTAAAAGTTGAATAATCATTTGTTCCAATTAATTTTTTCGCACCTTTTTTAATTAATTCTAAATCTAGAGGCTTCCTTACATGCCACCCTCTATTTTTTTCAATCACAGGCTCACTAATTTGATTAAATATGATATATCTATAAATTCGTTGCTTTGCAGAATACCTTGAGTGAAATTTATTGCTTCTTTTTTTGATTTTAGTTACTGCAACACCTTTGTCATTTAAAAAATGATTGATTGATTTTAAAAATTTAATTAAATCCTTAATTTCACTTTTACAATCAAAGTGTGCAGATTGTTGAATTGCATGAACACCTGTGTCTGTTCTACCTGAACCATTTAAAATTATTTTTTCTTTTAAAAGTTTTGTAAGTTTTTCTTGAATAAGTCCTTGAATAGTTGAACCTTTTTTTTGAATTTGCCAACCTCTAAAATCTGTGCCCACATACTCAATAAGTAATTGATATCGAGCCACTTAAATTACCGCACCTTTCTTAATCTGTGAGCCAAGCTTAAATTCACCAATATTTTGAGGCTTTTTTCCCTGTCTTTGAATTTCTTTAATCTTAATTGATTTCTTATCACCACAGGCAACTTCCAAATAATCTGAAACAATCTCACCTGGACTTCCTATCCCGTTACCGATTTCTCCTTTTAAAATTTTATATCTTTCTCCCTTGTAAATAAAAAATGCACCTGGCACAGGGTGTAAACCATTTATTTTACCAATTACTTTTTGTGCACTATCATTCCAGTTAATTTCACCTTCAGCTTTTTTAATTTTAGAAGCATATGTTGCTTTTGAATGATCTTGCTCAATAAATTTTACTTTATCTTCTAATATATTATCAATATTATCTAATATTTTTTCAGCAGCTATTAAAGATAATTTATCAGCAACATCACTCGAATTTAAATTATTATCTAAATCTATTTTATAAGTATTGCATACTGGGCCTGTATCTAATTGTTCGGCTATTTTCATAATACTAATCCCTGTTTCTTTATCAAGATTCATTATAGATCTTTGTATAGGAGCTGCTCCTCTCCATTTAGGAAGTAAAGATGCATGAATATTTATAAATCCTTTTTTAGTTAATTTTAAAAACTCTCTTGGAATGATTTGACCATACGCAACTACAATTACAAGATCAGCATTTATACTTTTAAAATACTCATATTCCTCATTATTATCTTTTAAATATTTTGGTGTTCTGAATTCTAAATTTAATGTCTCTGAGATACCTTGAATTGGTGATTTATTTATTTTTTGACCTCTTTGTGATTTTTGGGGCGGTTGAGTATATACATCTGATATTGGATAGCCATTTTGATATAAAGATTTTAAAATAGGAACGGCAAACATGGGTGTACCCATAAAAACAATCTTTTTAGCCATCAATTAAAGTACTGCAGTATTAGATTTTAATTTTGATAATTTTTTAATAATCATAGATCTTTTTAATTTTGAAAGATAATCAATGAACAAAATACCCTCTAAGTGATCCATTTCATGTTGAATGCAAGTTGCAAGTAATCCATCTGCTTTTAATAATTGTTTTTCTCCATTGTAATCAAGATATTCTACCTCACATTTACTAGGTCTATCAATTTCTGCAAACTGATCAGGTACAGACAGACACCCCTCTTCATAAGTTGTTTTTAATGGATCTTTATTCTTGATCACTGGATTTACAAAATATCTAGGTTCTTTTTTTCCTTCTTCCTTGCAAATATCCATTACTATAATTCTTTTTGGAACACCAATCTGAATTGCTGCAAGACCTATCCCAGGTGCTGCGTACATGGTTTCAAGCATATCATTCATTAATTTTTGTTCTTCTTTGCCAACATGCTCAACAGGTTTTGAAATTTGTCTAAGCAATTTATTTGGTTCAGTTATGATACTTCTAACAGTCATTATTGAAATTATTTTATTATAATTTTTAAACTTTTAAAGGAAGAATTTTTAGCAATAGTTTATTTCTAATTAAATCAACATTTAATTGGTTCAATGTGTTGATTATAAAATAAACAGTGTCATCATCAATATCCTCTATTTTTTCAGGGCCAATCACTTCAATAACTCTTAATAAAGCTGCACCTATTTCCTTGTTATCTATCATTGACTGAATATCAGCTGGCATTTCAGATTTATTAATTTTGTAAAGATTGTCATATTTTTTTGATATTTTAATTCCATCCGACTTGAGTGCTTCAAGAAAAATGATGTCCTTTTTAGAAAATATATATTTTTTATCTTTTTTAATTTTCTTTAAAAATTTATTTAGATCTTCCTCGATTTTAGATTTTGCATAATCCCCATTAAAATAATTCACTAATTTAGATTGATGTAAAATCTTATTGTTATACTTTATTTTTTTATCAATAACTTTTTCACCTTTACTATATTTGCTATAAAAAGTTGTAAAATTAGAAGGCACTTCTTCTTTATTAATTTGATTTAAAAATTTTTTTAATTCTTCATCAAATGCATCTCCAATATTATCTTCTTCAAATATATCCTTTAGCATTTTTATGAACTCAAGTTTTAATTTTGGTTCTTCAGTCAGAAGTAATCGCTGGTACACTAGTGCTCTTCCTTCTATGGATGATAAAGATTTATATACCTCTCCAGTATTTAATAATTGATCAATGTTAAATTGAAATCGTTTATAAAACTCAAATAATTCTTCCTCTGAGTAATTTTTATCATGTGTAGCTTTTTCAATTGTTGAAATTTTATCTAGATCAGTAATTTCAATATCTTGAATATTATATAATAAATTAGAAGCTGATAAGTATTTCCATATTAGTTTTGAAGTTTCTTTTGTGGGTTCAAACATAAATTCTGGATTTGTTCTGTGAGCTAAATGAAAATCTAAAATAGAATTTTCTGATATTTCTTTATTAGCTTCATCTATATAGCCAAACAGATAATTAATTTTATTTTCATAATAATTATCTTCGAAACCTAATTCTTTTTTTAAATCTAAAATTAGTTGAGCTTCTTCATTTTTACCATAATTAATTAAACAATATAAATTAAATTTTGAAAGATATTTATCTTCAATTGGCTCAGCATTTTTGGAAAAAATTTCACAAGATTTTTTTATATCTGATTGAGATAAATGCTTATCAACAAGATATTTCATTAGTTCAGGATGTAAGTTAATAATTTGATTTTTAAGAAGGTATTCTTCAATTAATTCAAAATTAGAATCTTTAATTAACCAATTAGATTTGATCTCTAAGAATTCCTGCTCTGTAATATTTTGATTTGGATAATAAGCATTTGTTAGCATTGAAATATTAAGAATTTCAGAAGCATCATTAGAGAGGTTATACTTATCTATATTTTTTAAAAGATTTTTTAATTTTAAACCATCTGAGTTTATCCACATATTAATATCTAGGCCATAATCATCAGGATCATATAATCCAGCAATTTTTATCTCTTTTGATTTTAATTCCATATCCAGTTTAATTGGATCTTTTTTTTATCAGCTTGCATATCATAAATGCTACTCTCTGAAATTACTTCTGTTTTTTCAGCTGATGAATTTTTCTCAATAGCATCTTCATTCTCTGTTTTATCTATATTCCAGATATCCACTGGTTTATCTTCAGCAATAACAGAGATAAATGATAATAAATAAATAATTATAATTGATAAATTTTTCCTATTTAACAATCTTAAAATTTTCATTAGGGATAATTTTTTCTATTTCTTTTTTTGGAGCTGGAAATTCAATTTTATTAAGAAAAAAAACAATTCCTAGAACAACTGTTAGCCCTAGAATAGATTTAACAACTGCTCCGATAATGTTAATTTTACCTGAACTTGTATTTTTATTAAATTGCATATAACTTTAGTTAATTTCAAATTAAGACATATTTGTGTTTTTTCAATAAAGAAACTTATGAAATCAAAAGAAAATCTTGTTTTTTTAGGAATGATGGGATCTGGAAAGAGTTCTATTGGCCTATTAATTGCAAAAAAATTAAAAGTAGATTTTATCGACGTGGATAAAGAAATCGAAAAAGAATTAGGTATATCTATTAAAAAAATATTTGAAACCAAAGGGGAAAATTATTTTAGAAAAATTGAAGAAAAAATTACTTTGGGGAGATTAAAATCTAATTCTTCAGTAATAGCCCTTGGTGGTGGAGCTTTTACAAATAAAAAAATAAGAAAAAATGTTTTGAAAGATCACTTATCTTTTTGGCTAAATTGGAATGATGAGATATTATTAAATAGGATTAAAAATAGCCAAAAAAGACCTCTAGCTTTTAATTCATCAGATAATGAATTGATTGATTTAATAAAAAAACGATCGAACGTCTATTCAAAAGCTTTATATGAAATTAAGTGTGATAATTTATCAAAAAAACAAATAGTTGAGAGAATTTTAGAAATTTATGAAACCCATTAAATTAAAGATAAATACAAAAACTCAAAAATATTCAATAATTATTGGGTCCAATCTAATGTTTAATATCTCAAAAATAATCAGAGATAATTCAATTAATTTTAAAAAATGCCTTGTAGTTATTGATAAAAATATTTCTAATAAAACTATTTCTCAAATAAAAAAATCATTAAATAGAAAAAAAATTTATATTCACTTTTTTAAAGCTAGTGAAATTAATAAGAATATAAATAACGTAAATAAAATTTTAGATATTTTGCTTAATAAAAATTTTTCAAGAGAAGATTGTTTAATTTCAGTGGGTGGTGGAATTACTGGAGACATAAGTGGATTTGCAGCTAGTTTATTTAAAAGAGGTTTAAAATTTATAAATATACCAACTACTCTTTTATCTCAGGTAGATTCATCTATTGGAGGAAAAACTGGTGTAAATACTAAATATGGAAAAAATTTAATAGGTAGTTTTTATCAACCAAATTTAGTTATTTCTGATATTCAATTTTTAAAGACACTACCTAATAGAGAAGTAATTTGTGGTTATGGTGAAATTTTAAAACATTCTCTTATTGCCAATAAAAACTTTTTCAATTTTTTAAATAGAAATAGTAAAAAAATTATTAATCTTAAATCACCATTTATCGAAAAAGCTATTTCTGAAAGTTGTAAAATTAAAAAAAATATTGTTGAAAAAGATGAAAAAGAGAAAAACTTAAGAAAAATTTTAAACTTTGGACATACGTTTGCTCATGCATATGAAGCTTCTTTGGGCTATTCAAAAAAACTCAACCATGGTGAGGCTGTAATTCTTGGCATGAAAACAGCTTTAAGTTTTAGTTTAAAGAATAATTTATTGAAAAAAGATGAATATTTTTTAATTAATAATCATGTCACTAACTCTAAATTACCATCTAATATAAAAAAATTCTTTAAAACCCAAGACTTAAAAAAAATTATGTCTTTTATGCTTAAAGATAAAAAAAATTATTCAGATAAAATTAGCCTTGTTTTATTAAAAAAAATTGGTTCCCCAATAATCAATAAAGAATATGATAAAAAAAACTTAAGCCTATTTTTAAAAAAAGAATTAAGTAATTAAAATTTGTATTGAGTGGATAAATTCTTTTAACTCTTTATCTAAAGTTTTATAAATTTTTTTAGTACTTTCTATTTTAGACATTTGTTTCAGATCAATAGATTTTAAAGTAATCTTTAAATGAAATTTTCCTTCTTCATTACCTTTGTGATTTTTATGAAGAAAAGATTTGTCTTCAATATTTATGCTTTCAATATTTATTTGATTGTGAAGTTTTTTTTTTACAATTGCAATTAGCTCATTTATATCCATAAGTATTATTATATATCATGAAAAATATTTGTGACTGGAATAATTGTAATGAAATTGGTGATTATAAAGCACCTGTTGAAAAAGATAATAGTAAAAAATTTAGAATGCTTTGTCTAGAACATGTAAAAGAATTTAACAAAAACTGGAACTATTTTTCAGGAATGAATGATGATCAAGTTTTAGATTTTTTAAAATCTGATATGATTTGGCATAAACCCACTCAAAGCTTTAGTTCTTCAGATAATTTTTTTAAAGTTCTTTGGAATAACACATTAAGAGATGAATTAGATAAAGATAAAATTAATGGTGATTATGATCATATGCGTCAATTTAAATTTAATCACAAAGATATAAAAGCGTTTGGAATATTGGGTGTTTCTGTAGGTTTAAAATGGAAAAAAATACAAGATAAGTTCAAATTACTTGTTAAAAAATTTCACCCCGATATAAATGCAGGAAATAAAAAGTATGAAGAAAAGTTAAAACTAATTACTTTAGCTTACACTCAACTTAAAAACACATATAGAGAAAAAATTGACACCAAATCTTAACATACAACCAGATATTAAAGTTTCTCTTAAACAGACTTTTGGTATCGATTCTGAAATGGAAGTAGATGCATTTTCAAAAAAAAATGAATACGTTCCTGAGATAGATAAAAGTTATAAATTTGATAGAGATACTACTCTAGCAATAATTTCGGGTTTTGCCTTCAATAAGAGAGTTCTTGTTCAAGGATACCATGGTACTGGTAAGTCCACCCATATAGAACAGATTGCTGCAAGGCTTAATTGGCCATGCATACGTGTAAACTTAGACAGCCACGTAAGTAGAATAGACCTAATTGGAAAGGATGCAATTGTTCTTAAAGAGGGAAAACAAATCACACAGTTTAACGAAGGTATCTTGCCTTGGTCTATACAAAACCCTGTAGCTCTTGTTTTTGACGAATATGATGCTGGAAGACCTGATGTGATGTTTGTGATTCAGAGAGTTTTAGAGGCGGAGGGTAACTTTACTCTACTTGATAAAAATAAAGTTATTAAACAAAACAAATATTTTAGATTGTTTGCAACATCCAATACGGTTGGTCTTGGTGATACAACAGGTCTTTATCACGGTACTCAGCAAATAAACCAGGGGCAAATGGATAGATGGAATATTGTAACAACACTAAATTATCTAAGCCTTGAGAGAGAGCTAGATATAGTTTTGGCAAAAAATAAAAATTTAAATAACACTAAAGGTAAAGAAAAAGTTGCAAACATGATAAAGGTGGCTTCTTTAACAAGGAAAGGTTTTATTGCAGGCGACATCTCAACAGTAATGAGTCCAAGAACCGTTATGCATTGGGCAGAAAATTCAGAGATTTTTAAAGACACTGGATATGCTTTTAGAGTAACTTTTTTAAATAAATGTGATGATATTGAAAAAAATACTATCGCTGAATATTATCAAAGGTGTTTTGGTGAGGAATTACCAGAGTCTTTGATAAATATTCAAATCTAAATGAGTAGCAAAGATATTAATTTAAAAGAAAAATTCAGAATTGCTTTAACATCAACAGCAAAAGTAATTTCTGATGATTATACTTTAGACAACAAATCTTCAGAAAATAAAAAAACTAAGAGCTCAGAGATTTTAGAAATTAATGATCTCACAAATCCAAGTGATTTTATCAAACTGCGTGCTGAAACAGACTCCGTAGCTTTAAAAAAGAAATTTTCTAATGATATAATCTATAGGAAAAATTTACCCACTAATAATTCCTCGCGATCTCTTTATAATATTGCTGAAAAAATTAGATATGAGTCCTTAGGCGGAAAAATGCTTAAAGGAATAGAAAAAAATTTTACCGAAAATTACACTCAAATAATCAAAGGTAAAAGAAAAGAACAATTGAAAACTAAAGAAGATGTTTCTGTTGCTGAAGCATTTGAATTATACATGCTCAAGAATTTTCACCAGATTAAATTAAATACTCTAACTTCAAAAATGTTAAATTTTTGGGAAAAAGACTTTGAAAAATCAATAGATAAACACAAAAAATTTTTACAAGAAAATTTAGAAGATCAAAACAATTACAGTTCTAAATTTTCAGAAATTTTAGATGAAATGGATATCTTTCAAAGTGAACAAGAGGATGAAAGACAAGAGGAAAATCAAGATCAGGGGCAAGATAATCCTTCAAATGATGATCAAGATAAAGAAACTGAGGATAATAAAGATGAAAATAATGACCAAGAAACTCAAGCTACTTTAGATGCTGATTATAATGTTGATGATTTTAATCTAGATGAACAACTTTCAGATAGCGAAGCAGATGAGCAGAGCTCAGAGCAAATTATTCAAAAAAATATTGATAATATTAATCTTGATTATAAAATTTTTACTACTCAGTATGATGAAATTACAAAAGCTGAAAATTTAGAAAATGCTGATGAAGCAACAAAACTAAGAAGATCTCTAGATCAACAATTAGTTGGATTTCAAGATGTTATAACTAAACTTGCAAATAAACTTCAAAGACAATTACTTGCTAAACAAAATAGAGCTTGGGAATTTGATCTAGAAGAAGGCTTGCTTGATAGTTCAAAATTACCAAGAATTATAATAGACCCTTATAATTCTCTTTCATTTAAAAAAGAAAAAGATTTAGATTTTAAAGATACAATAGTGACTTTGCTGATTGATAATTCTGGATCTATGAGGGGAAGACCTATCACTATTGCAGCAATTTGTGCTGATATATTATCTAGAACTCTTGAAAGATGTTCCGTTAAAGTTGAGATTTTAGGTTTTACTACTAAAAACTGGAAAGGTGGTCAAAGCAGAGAGTTATGGAATAAAAATTCTAAACCTAAAACACCAGGAAGATTAAATGATTTAAGACACATCATATATAAAGGTGCTGATACTCATTGGCGTCAAGCTAAGAATAATTTAGGTCTTATGCTTAAAGAGGGTTTGCTTAAAGAAAATATTGATGGAGAAGCTATTTCGTGGGCTTACAATAGAATCAAAAAAAGAAAAGAGGAAAGAAAGATAATGATGGTAATTTCTGATGGTGCACCAGTTGATGACTCTACTCTTTCAGTTAACTCGGGTGACTTCTTAGAAAAACATTTAAAAAAAATGGTAAAATTCATAGAAAGCAAAACTGAAATCGAAGTTTTAGCAATTGGCATTGGTCATGATGTTTCTAGATATTATGATAAAGCAATAAAAATAACAGATGTAAATGAATTGGGAGATGTAATGATATCTCAATTAAGCTCTTTGTTTGAAACTAAAAAAAAATTTCATTAAATATTAAATAGTTCTTTATTATTCCATTTAATAATAACTTCTGCTCCATTTCTTGTTTTGGAGTTTCTACAATTTATTGAGGCAAAGTTTTTTTCTAAAAGAGTTTTGCCTATAAAAAGTCCAAGACCTAAACCTGATTTTGATTTGTCCTTGGTGTAGTTTGATTTCAAATAAGGTTCACCAATTTTTGACAAAACATCTCTTGGATATCCATCTCCATCATCTTCAATGGTAACTTGGGTTATTTCACTATCACTTTTAAGGCTAATATAAATTTTGTTTTTAGCAAATTTATTAGCATTACCAATAAAATTTCTTAAACCATAAACAATTTCAATTGATTTTGTTATTCTTTTTTCATTAAAGTTTTGATCAAAATTTAAAACAAAAGTCTTCTTGCTTATCTCTTTAAATGATGAAGTAATTTCACTTAGATAATCTTTCACAGTTATATCTTTGTCAATAAAATCATCTTCTTCTACTGGGTTTAAAGTCAAACGCTTTAAAATATCATTACATCTTGTTACTTGACTAGATAATAATTCTATATCCTTTTTAACATCTTTTTGATTTCTAAATTGTTTCTCAAGATCATGAGCAATTATTTTAATTGTAGACAAAGGTGTTCCAAGAGAATGAGCTGCAGCTGCAGCTTGTCCTCCTAAAGACAAAAGTTCATGCTCTGTAGCCATTACTTCCTCCATTTTTGCTAACGCCTCTCTCCTTAATCTAGATTGTGCTCCAAAAGACATAGCTAAATAATTTAAAAAAATTAAAGCAATGATTAAGGAAATTGGAATTGAATAAAAATAATATGAACTCACATGAAAATGATCACTAATTGGAGAAGGTAAATCCAGAGAATAGAATGTAAGTATAAAAACTATAATTAAAGTAAGTAATACTAACAAAAAATTAGTTTTAAAACTTAAGTTTGATGATGAAAAAATACTTGGAATTAATAAAAAAATTACAAACGGATTTGTAACGCCTCCTGTTAAATAAAGTAAACCACCTAGCTGTAATATATCAATTACTAAAAAAATAAACGCTGATCTATCTGATAATTGAGTTTTTTTATAAATAAAAATTAAAAATAAATTACTTAAAATACCTAAAAATATAATTAGATTTGAAACAATAAAATCAAATTTAAAATTTAAAAAAAAATAAACAAAGTTAATTGATATTAATTGCCCAATTATACCAATCCATCTTAAACTAATATAAGTTGATTTTTTAAAAAAATGATATTTTGAAGTTTCAAAAAACTTCATTATTAAATATCGAGATTCTGAACATTTATTGCATTTGAAATAATAAAATCTTTTCGTAATGCAACATCATTACCCATGAGAGTATGAATCAAGCTTTGATCTTTTTTTAAATCTTTGGAATACTGAACTTGAAGTAAATTACGTGTTTCAGGATCAAGAGTTGTGCTCCATAATTCCTCTGGATTCATTTCACCAAGACCTTTAAATCTTTGTATGTTCATTTTAGATTTTTCTAAATCTAATTCTTTTAAAAACTCTTTAGAACCTTTTTTGATTTTCTTTAAATCTTTGTTATTGCTTACTATGTAATCCTCCAACTCTTTTTCGTCTTTGATATAAATCCCTTTGGAACCCTTATTAATCTTAAATAATGGTGGCTGAGCTAAATAAACATGTCCATTTTCAATCAATTTATTAAATGGTTTGTTGTTAAAAAATGTTAATAATAGAGCTCTAATATGAGATCCGTCAACATCGGCATCGGTCATAATGATAATCTTTCCATATCTTAGATCTTTTAAGTCTATTTCTTGTACTTTAGGATCTAAACCAAGAGCGTTAATTAAAGTAACTATTTCATTAGAAGAAATCATTTTTGATAAAGCTTTTGTTCTTTGTTGTTCAGAACTATCTCCATTACCATTCTTTTTGACTGTTAAATCTTCAACATAGGTATTTAAAATTTTACCTCGTAAAGGTAAAACAGCTTGATTGGCTCTATTTCTTCCTTGTTTAGCTGATCCACCCGCTGAATCTCCCTCTACAATAAACAATTCTGTGCCTTCTTGTTTACCAATCTGGCAATCTGCCAATTTTCCAGGAAGGCCACTCAATTCTAGAGCACCTTTTCGTCTTACATTTTCTCTTGCTTTTCTTGCAACATCTCTTGCCATGGCTGCCTGAATAACTTTAGCTAAAATTATTTTTGCAACTGATGGATTTTGATCAAACCAGATTGAAAGTCTTTCATTAACAATTGTCTCAACTATCATTCTTACTTCTGATGAAACTAATTTATCTTTTGTCTGTGATGAAAATTTTGGATCTGGTATTTTTGTAGATAACACACAGGTAAGTCCTTCTTTAATATCATCTCCTGAAATTGCTAATTTATTTTTCTTAAGAAGGTTATTTTCATTTGCATATTTGTTTACAACTCTTGTTAAAGCACTTCTAAAACCCAGCAAATGAGTTCCTCCATCTTTTTGGTATATATTGTTAGTATATGGAAAAATATCTTCAGAGTAGCTTGCATTCCATTTCAATGAGCATTCCAACTCTATGTTATTTTTTTTTCCTTCTATATAAATTGGTTTTTTAAATAAATCATTTCCATTTTTATTTTGTAATTTTTCTCTTTTTTCATCTAAAAAATCTACAAATTCAAGAACTCCTCCATTAAACTTAAATTCTGTTACTTTTTCTTTTTTTTGACTAGCGTCAGTAAAAATAATTTTAATTCCTTTATTTAAGAATGCTAATTCTCTCATTCTTTTAATTAAGATATTTGCACTAAATTTTATTGAAGAAAATATTTCCTTTGATGGTAAAAAAGTTATTTGTGTTCCTGAATGCTTAGATTTTCCTGTAACTTTTAATGGAGATTTAGCTTCTCCATTTTTAAATTCTATAAAATGTTTTTTCCCATCTCTATTTATTTCTAATTGTAATGATTCTGAAAGTGCATTTACAACAGAAACACCAACTCCATGGAGTCCACCTGAAACTTTATAAGAGTCATGATCAAACTTACCACCAGCATGAAGCTGAGTCATAATAACTTCGGCAGCTGATTTTTTTTCACCCTTATGCATGTCAACAGGAATTCCTCTTCCGTCATCATTTACCGTAATGGTGCCATCAGTATTAATTCTAACATTAATATTTTTACAATAACCTGCTAAAGCTTCATCAATAGAATTATCAACAACCTCATAAACCATATGATGCAGGCCAGTTCCATCATCAGTATCACCGATATACATACCAGGTCTTTTTCTGACAGCTTCTAAACCTTTTAAGACTTTAATAGAGTCTGCTTGATATGTGTTTTTATTAGACATTTTTATTCTGGAAAAATTATTTATATCATCTAATTTAACTATTAAGGAATTTTTTTAATCAAATTTTAATAATTTTAACATAAAAAAGTATGATTTTTGTTCATTTAGGAGCTGGTGCAGGGGATCTAGACAGTGGTGCAAATTTTAGATGTGGTGTTACAGAATTTATAAAGAAAAATTCTGAATCATCAGATAAAATTTTTTTGCTGGAAGCGAACCCAAAAAATATTCCTAAATTAAAAAATTGTTATAAAAAATTTCCAAATGCACAAATATTTAATTTTGGTATTACAACTAAAAAAGAAAAAAAATTAAATTTTTTTTATTCAGAAGATGATGCGCCACATTATCAAGTGTGCACAACTAGAAAAAATCATTTAATAAAACATTATCCAAGTTCACAAATCAAAACATTTTCAGTATCAGCAATTACAATTAATGAATTTTTAAAAAAGAAGGTAAAAAGTAAAATAATCGATTGTTTAAGTATAGATTTAGAAGGAATGGATTATGAATCTTTAATGTCAATTAATATAAAAAAAAAATTATAAATAATATATCGATCGAATTTATTCACATGAACAAGTTTCAAAAAAGAAAAATGATAAACCATCTAACAAAAAATGGCTATTCTTACGCTGGATATGGTTATGATCACAATAATTTTGATTTATTATTTGTGAGAAAAAAAATTTTCTTAAATAGAGTCTTATCAAAATTAATTTGGTTAATTAGTATTAAATATTTAAAGTTTTTAAATTACCTTATCTGCGTAAAGTAAATGTTTTGGCGGAGAGAATGGGATTCGAACCCATGAAAGGATTGCTCCTTTACACACTTTCCAAGCGTGCGCCTTCAACCACTCGGCCATCTCTCCTTTAATTCAAATTATATATCTTTTAAATTTTTCAAGATTATTCAGAATATAACTTGGAAATTTTTTGTTTAGTTCCACAGCCTTATAAGTATGTCCTCTGCCGAATAAATCTATTTTTTTTTCAATTTTATATTTTATTATTTCTTCAGACGTAAATTCTTGACTAGAAAATTCTTTATGTGCAAAAGTTTTTAATTTTAAAGATATTTCTTGAGGAGACATTAAGTTATTAAAGTGCCATCCACCATTATGAAATAATTCTATACTCTTTTCCTTATCAATTCTTAAAAAATTATATCTTAAATTCTTAACTAATATTTTTTGTCTCATAAAATCTATAGATTTTAAATTTTTTTTTTTTGTGACTCTTGAGCCTTCCCATGGAGATTCATATGAATTGAAAAGATTTAATTTATAGTTAAAACAATCTTGCAATAATATCCCATATTTTTTTTTTAAATTAAAATTAACTAATAATTCAGGTCTAATAATTTCATCAGGATCAGAAAAAAATATAAAATCTTCTTCATCTGTAAAATCAAGATTCTCAAGAATATAATCTCTTTGGATTGCTTGGTTTTGCCATCGATCAGTATCTTTTGGGAAGGGTTTATCTAATAAAATATATTTGATTTTTTTAGCATCATATTCATTCTTAAATAAAAAATTTTCTTTTTTAAGTTTTCCTGTATGATCATATTTTGACTCGCATATTACAAAATAATCTACATAATTTACTAAAATATTATAGCGAATTTCAAACATGAAATTATTATCAAAAAAAGTGATGCAGTCTATTATTTTATTATTTTTCATGTTTCCAATAATCTAAAATTTTCATATTAAGCAATGTCTCTTCTAATTGCATACCCGGATAAAATATTTCATTCGAACCATTTATAATACTTTTGCTTATACTATTGATTTCTTGTGTAAAAATATTTTCATCCAATAAATTTTTTATCTCGTAAGTTCTATTTTTTAAAACTATTCGTATCTCTCTAATGCCCATAAAGGTATTATCTATGATCATATTTCCTTTTTCACCTTTTATAATTGTACTATTGCCAAGATCTTTTTTAAATGAAGCTTTTACTTTTGAAGTAAAACCATTATCAAAAAGTATTTTAGCCTCAGCGTTAACATCTACTCCCATCGGACCTATTTCTCTAACTATATCGGTAATTTTAAAATTTTTGTAATTAATATTTTCAACCAAGGAAGAAATTAACAAACTCAATGAAGTTGGATAGCAACCTAGGTCCAATATACATCCTCCACCTAATTTATTGTTAAATTGTCTGCTATTTTTATCAATTTTTTTTTCTTTTTCAAAAAAAAAAAATTTTTTTTTAGTTAATATATTTGTTCCAAAAGAAGACTCCATTGATAACAAATTTCCAATTTCATTATTTTTTATTAATTCTATAATTTTTTTAATTTGAGAGTCATGCCTGTACATAAAACCTTCATTAAAAAAAATATTTTTTTTTTAATTGCTGTAACTAATTTTTCAGCCTCTACAAAATTTAAAGTTGCTGGTTTTTCTACTAAGATTTTTTTATCTTTGTTAATAGACTTTAATATCCATTCGTAATGAAGTGAATTTGGTAGTGTTATATATATTATATCTACATCTTTGCAATTCAATAGATCTTCGTACTCATTAAAAATAAATTCTTCTTTAATTTTAAATTGATTTTTAAATTTTAATATTTTTGATTTGCTTTTACTCGCTATAGCTAAAAGGTTTGAATCTTCAGCTCCATGAAATCCTTCTAAAAACTTTTGAGCAACATTACCAAGACCTATGATTCCCCAATTAAGTTTTCTCATGGATATATTATTCTTTTTGAATTTTAAGCACCCCAATAAAAGCTTCTTGAGGAATTTCTACTCTTCCAAATTGTTTCGATCGTGCTTTACCTTTTTTTTGTTTTTCTAAAAGTTTTCTTTTTCTGTCAGTAGCTCCACCACCATGAATTTTTGTTAAAACATCTTTTTTAAAACCTTTAATAGTTTCTCTAGCAATAATTTTTCCTCCTATCGCTGCCTGGACAGGTATCATAAAGTTATGTCGTGGTATCAAATCTTTTAATTTTTCACAAACTTCTCTTCCTGTTCTTTGAGCAAAATCTTTATGTATCATCATTGCTAAAGCATCTACAGGTTCTGCATTCACTAAAATTCCAAGTTTTACTAAATCTCCCTCTCTATGTTCTATAATTTCATAATCAAAACTAGCATAACCACTTGTCATTGATTTTAATCTATCATTAAAATCAAAAACAACTTCGTTTAACGGTAATTCATAATTCACTACAGCTCTATTTCCTGAATAACTTAAATTAGTTTGTATGCCTCTTTTATCCTGGCACATCTTCATTATTGACCCTAAATACTCATCAGGTGTAATTATTGTTGCTTTTATCCAAGGTTCCTCTATGAGTTTTGTGAGTGTGGGGTCTGGCAAGCTTGATGGATTATGTAAATCAATAATATCCCCATTATTCATATAAACTTTATAAACAACACCAGGTGTTGTGGTTAACAAGTTTACATCAAATTCTCTTTCTAATCTCTCTGTCACTATCTCTAAGTGCAGCAATCCTAAAAACCCACATCTAAATCCTAATCCCAAGGCTGAAGAAGATTCAGGTTCAAATGAAAAACTTGCATCGTTTAGTTGGAGTTTAGCTAAACCATCTTTTAGTTTTTGATATTCAGAACTGTCTACTGGAAATAATCCACAAAACACCACAGGTTTACTTGGCTTAAAACCAGGCAGTGCTTCTTTCAAAGGTTTGGATGCATCACATATTGTGTCACCAACTTTTGTTTCAGATAAAACTTTTATTCCAGTTGTTATAAAACCTATTTCTCCAGCGTTTAACTCATTAATATCTGTAGCTTTTGGTGTAAATACACCAACTTTTTCGATAATATATTCTTGATTAGTTGACATCATTTTAATTTTCATGTTTTTAGAAATTTTACCATCAATAACCCTTACTAAAATAACAACTCCTAAATATGTGTCGTACCAGCTATCAACTAACAAACATTTTAAATCACCTAAACTTTCACCTTTAGGCCCTGGCAAGGCAGTAATAATATGTTCTAAAATATCTTCTATACCTTCTCCCGTTTTTCCAGAACAAGGAATTGCATTTTCTGTATCAATACCTATTACTTCTTCAATTTGTTTTTTTGTTCTGTCTAAATCTGATGCTGGAAGATCTACCTTGTTTAAAACTGGTACTATTTCATGATTAATATCTAAAGCCTGATAAACGTTCGCAAGAGTTTGTGCCTCTACTCCTTGAGTACTATCAACAATTAAAATTGATCCCTCACAAGCATAAAGAGATCTACTCACCTCATAGCTAAAATCTACATGACCAGGGGTATCAATAATATTTAAAATATAATCTCTACCATCTTTAGCTTTATAACTAAGTTTTACCGTCTGAGCCTTGATTGTAATTCCTCTTTCACGCTCAATATCCATTGAGTCTAAAACTTGAGCTTTCATTTCTCTTTCCGTAAGTCCACCACAGCTATGAATTATTCTATCTGCTATAGTAGATTTACCATGATCAATATGAGCAATGATTGCAAAATTTCTAATATTATCAATATTACTCATATGCCTTAAGAACGTATCTTAGCACCAGTTTTATTTTCAACTGTTTTAATTATAGAATTATTAATGTTTTCTAAATCATTGTCATTCAGTGTTTTTTCGGATGATTGTATAGTTACACTAATTGCTATTGATTTTTGATTTTCTGGAATATTTTCACCCTCATAGACATCAAAAACTTTAATATTACTAATCAATTTTTTATCTACACTTGAGATAGCATTAATTAAATCTTGAGCTTTAACTTTTTTATTAACTATAAACGCAAAGTCTCTCTCAGATTTTTGATAATCTGAAACTTCAAATTTAGATTTTTGATCATTTAATGTTTTTTTTGGTAATTTTAAATTGTCTAGAAAAATCTCAAAACCTACTAGAGAATCTGTTTTAATATCTATTATTTTTATAATATTTGGATGAATCTCACCAAAATGAGCTGCTATCTGGTCTTTACCTCTATTTAAAAATAATCTTCCTGACTTACCTGGATGGTAATAATTTGGTGTTTCGCTATCTATAAAAAATTTATCTGAATCATATCCTGCTTCAACTAAAGTTTGAACTACATCTCTTTTAACATCAAATACATCAACATTTCTCTCTTTTTCAATCCACGATGATCTTGATCTTTTACCTGCTGACAAACCACAAACTACTGTATTTTGTTCACCGGGATTTGAACCAGTAAAAATTGGCCCTATTTCAAATATTGATAAATCTTTAAAACCTCTGTCCAAATTTTTATTCATATACATGATTAAATTTGAAAATATTGAGTTTCTCAAAACCCCTAGCTCTGAACTTATAGGATTTACAATTTTAATTTCTTTATTTTTATCTTTAAAATGATCATTATAATTTGAGTCAGTAAATGACCATGTTATTGCCTCTAAATAACCTTTTGAGGCAATTGCTCTTTGTAATAAATGAAATAACTTTTGCAACTGAGTGAGAGTAGATTTAGCTCTTTCTTTAATTGGATCTACAATTTTTATCTTATCATAACCAGTTATTCTTACTAACTCTTCAACAATATCTATTTCTTGTGAAATATCTGGTCTCCACGTTGGAATAGTTAATCTTAAATATTTTTTTTCTTTTTTAATTTTGAAACCAAGATCTTCTAGGATTTTAAATATCTCCTTAGTTGAAATTTTAAATCCAGTTATTTTTTCAAATAAATTAGTGTCAAATTTAATTGTTTTGATTTTACCTGTTTCAATTCTTTGAATATCAATTTTACTGATTTCTCCACCACAAATCTCTTTAATTAATAATGCTGCTTTATTTAATCCATCTTCAATAGATGATGGGTCAATTCCTCTTTCAAACCTAAACTTTGCATCTGTATCAAGATTTAGTTTTTTTGATGTGCTTCTTATAGATCTCGGCTCAAAATACGCTGACTCTAATAAAATATTTTTAGTATTAAACTCTGTACCAGATCTTGTGCCTCCAATAATTCCACCTAACCCTAATACACCTTTATTATCGCTAATTACACACATCCCATCATCTAATTTATAATTTTTATTATCTAGAGCTGTGAACTCTTCACCAGATTTTGAGTTTCTAACTACAATACCTTTTTCTATTTTATCTGCATCATAAGCATGTAGTGGACGATTAATATCAAGCATTACATAATTAGTAATATCAACTATTGCTGAAATTGGTTTTTGCCCAATTGAAACTAACTTATCTTTTAGCCACTTAGGACTTTCAATATTTTTTACATTGGTAATTAAACAACTACCAAATGCACTACATCCTTGATTTTTTTCTTTATTAATTTTTACTTTTACAGTTTGCTTGGTGTTTGATTTAATTTTTTTTTCTTTTAAATTTTTAAATTTTCCAAAACCTGAAGCAGCAAGGTCTCTAGCTATTCCCCTAACACCAAGACAATCTGGTCTATTAGGAGTAATTGACAGATCTATAAGATTTGAGTCTGATTTTGAAAAATAACTTTTTCCAATACTTTTTTCATATTTTTTTGAGGATAATTCTGTTATTCCGTCGCTTTCATCAGATAAATTCAATTCAGATTCAGAACAAAGCATTCCATAAGAAGTAACATCTCTAATCTTAGCCACCACTAATTTGACTTTACTCTTTGGAACAATAGCTCCAGGAGGAGCATATATTGTTAAAAGCCCTTCTCTTGCATTAGGCGCACCACAAACAACTTTTTTAATTTCTTTCTCTCCCACATCAACATCGCAAACTTTAAGTCGATCTGCATTTGGATGTTTTTCTGTCTTTAAAATTTTTGCTACTTTGAATAAATCTAGACCAGCAGATAAGTTTTCTACACTTTCAACCTCAAGCCCAATATTTGTTAACTGTTCTAAAAGCTTGTCTTCTTTTAATTTTGTATCTAGATGATCTTTTAACCAATCAAATGTGATTTTCATCGACTTAAGCCTCTATAATTTGTTGGTACATCCAGAGGATCAAAACCAAAATGATTTAACCATCTGTAATCACAATCAAAGAAAGCTCTTAGGTCATTAATGCCATACTTAAGCATCGCCAATCTATCAATCCCAATTCCAAATGCATATCCTTGATACTTTGATGGATCAACTTTCACATTTTTCAAAACATTAGGATGAACCATTCCACACCCTAAAATTTCAAGCCATTTATCACCTTCGCCTATAACTATTTTTCCATCTTTAATTTCATAACCAATATCTACTTCTGCTGAAGGTTCAGTGAATGGAAAGTGACTTGGTCTAAATCTCATTTTTATTTTCTCAACTTCAAAAAACTCTTTAATAAAATAATTTAAACAACCTTTTAAATGACCCATGTTTATGTTTTTATCTATGTGTAAACCTTCAACTTGATGAAACATCGGCGCATGTGTTTGGTCACTATCAGACCTATAAGTTCTTCCAGGTGCAATAATCTTAAATGGAGGTTTGTCTTTTAACATTGTTCTAATTTGAACTGGTGATGTATGGGTTCTTAATAAAACTTCTTTATTCTCATCAAGATAAAATGTGTCATGCATATCTCTCGCTGGATGATTGTCAGGAGTGTTTAAAGCTGTAAAGTTATTATATTCATTTTCAATATCAGGGCCTTCTTCAACACTAAAACCTATTTCAGAAAAGATTGATGAAATTTCATCTATAGTTTGTGAAACAGGATGAATTTTACCTTTAATAAAAGGTCGCTCTGGAAGAGTTACATCAATTTTTTCTTTTTCTAATTTTTCATTTATCTTTTTAAATTCAATTTCATCAATTTTATTGGTTATTAGATTTTGCAAGTCATCCTTAATTTGATTTAGATCTGATGCAAATTTTTTTCTATCAGTTTCAGGTATAGATCCAATATTTTTGAATTGAGAAGAAATTAAACCATTTTTTCCAAATAACTCTGTCTTGATTTGATTAATTTCTTCTAAACTTAAATTATTATTAAGTTTAGCGGAATAGTCATTTTTAATATTTTTTATGTCTGACATATTGATAGATTATTTCCTTAAGAAATAAAAACAATAGCGAAGATTAATTTAAAGCTGATTGAGCTTTTTGTACAATTGTTTTAAATGCTTCTGGGCTATCATAGGCAATTTCAGCAAGAATTTTTCTATCAATTACAACACCACATTTACTAAGGCCATTAATAAATTTAGAATAAGTCATACCTTCAGCTCTAACACCAGCGTTGATTCTTTGTATCCACAAAGATTTAAAATCTCTTTTCTTATTTCTTCTATCTCTGTAAGCATATTGCATAGCTTTTTCCATAGCTTGCTTTGCTACTCTAATGGTATTTTTTCTTCTACCCCATTGACCTTTAACAGCTTTTAAAACTTTTTTATGTTTTGCTTTGCTTGTAACGCCTCTTTTAACTCTTGCCATTATTAACCTCTTAGACTGTAGGGCATAAACGATTTAACAATTTTTCCATCTTGCTTGGACATTGTCGTTGTGCCTCTTAATTTTCTTATTTGAGAATTCGTTCTTTTGATCATGCCATGCCTTTTACCGGCTTGGGCAGTTATTACTTTCCCTTTTGCGGATATTTTAAATCTTTTTTTTGCAGAGCTTTTTGTTTTTAATTTTGGCATATTTCTGCGGTCTTATACAAAGATTGATATAAATTTACAACCTCTATTAAAGCCTATAAAGGCTGAATTACCATAATCATTTGTTTGCCATCAAATTTAGGGTGCAATTCTACCTTGCCAATATCCTTCATATCTTCCTTGATCTTGTCCATTAGCTCTTTTCCTAAATGAGAATGTTGTAATTCTCGACCTTTAAATCTAACTGTAAACTTAACTTTATCACCTTTGGCTATAAATTTTTTTGCATTTTTTACTTTGAAATCATAGTCATGAGTTTCTGTCACTGGTCTCATCTTAATTTCTTTTAAAAGAACAATTTTTTGTTTTTTCTTGGCGATATTAGCTTTCTTTTGAGCGTCATATTTGAATTTTCCCATATCCATTATTTTACATACAGGTGGGTTTGCATTAGCTGCTATTTCAATTAAATCTAATCCTTGATTTTTTGCCATAGATATAGCTTCATTAGTATTCATTACACCAAGATTGTCTCCATCACTTGCTATAACCTGTACATCAGGAGATGAAATTCTATTGTTAGATCGCGGGCCTCGATCTTTAGTTCTTCTTTGAAAGTAATTTTGTTTAAAATCTGCCACTTAGTTTGATGATGCTTTGTTCAAAGCGGAAAAGGTTTTTAAGAATAAATTTAAATCCATATTTTCTTGTTTGTTTGTGTCTAATCTTCTAATCGTTACCGAGTTAGAGTCAACTTCTTTTTTTCCACAAATAAGTAAAAGAGGTACTTTTGCTAACGAATGATCTCTAATTTTATAATTTAAATTATGTTTTTTTAAATCAACATTAGAACTTATACCAGCCTGTTTAATTTTTTTAGAAACCTCTATTGCATACTTGTCAAACTCTTCAGATATTGGAATAACAACAGTTTGCAACGGAGAAATCCAAAACGGAAACTTACCAGCATAATGTTCTATTAATATTCCAATGAATCTTTCTAGAGAGCCAAATAATGCTCTATGAAGCATAACAGGAACTTTTTTTGTACCATCATTATCAACGTAAGAAGCATCTAGTCTACCTGGTAAGTTAAGGTCAACCTGTAAAGTCCCACATTGCCAATCTCTTCCTATGGCATCTCTTAATACAAATTCAATTTTGGGACCATAAAAAGCTCCCTCTCCTTTATTGATACTGTATTCAAGTTTAGATGCTTTAACAGCTTCTAGTAATGAGGCCTCTGCTTTATCCCAAACTTCATCGTCTCCAACTCTCACTTCAGGTCTATCAGCATATTTTAATATTACATTTTCAAAACCAAGATCTTTATAAATATCTAAAATTAAATTGGTCACATTAAGACATTCACTTGTTATCTGATCTTCTGAACAAAAAATATGGGCATCATCTTGTGTAAAAGCTCTTACTCTTAAGAGACCATGTAGTGCACCAGATGGTTCATATCTATGCACTTTACCAAACTCAGTTATTCTCAATGGAAGGTCACGATAACTTTTTAACCCTTGGTTAAAAACCTGAATATGTCCTGGGCAATTCATAGGTTTAATAGCAAATACTTTTTCATCTGGAGTTTCTGACGTATACATGTTTTCTCCATATTTTTCCCAATGACCAGATTTTTCCCACAACAATCTATCTAATACTTCAGGTGTATTAACCTCTTTATATCCAGCATCATCTTGTCTGCTTCTCATATAATTGATTAATTTTTGAAAAAGAGCCCATCCTTTTTCATGCCAGAATACTGAACCTGGGCTTTCTTCCCTAAAGTGAAACAAGTCCATTTCTTTTCCTAATTTTCTATGGTCTCTTTTTTCTGCTTCCTCAATTCTTTTTAAATATTCATCCAAATCTTTTTGAGTTGCCCAACTCGTACCGTATATTCTTTGTAGCATTTCATTATTAGAGTCACCTCTCCAATAAGCTCCTGAAACTTTAGTTAATTTAAAAAATTTTCCAATTTTACCTGTCGAAGAAAGATGTGGTCCTCTACAAAGATCGTGCCAATCACCATGAAAATAAATAGATACATCCTCATTTTTTGGTATCGCTTCGATTAATTCTGCTTTGTATGTTTCACCTCTTTCTTTAAAATGTGAAATTGCTTTATCCCTATTCCAAACTTCTCTTTTTGTAATCTCATTTCTATCAACAATATCTTTCATTTTTTTTTCAATTTTTATTAGATCTTCTTCAGTAAAAGGTTCTTTCCTTGCAAAATCATAATAAAAACCATTTTCAATAACTGGGCCAATAGTTACTTGTGTTCCAGGAAATAATTCTTGTACAGCCATTGCCAGAATATGAGCTGTATCATGTCTTATGGTTTCTAAACCCTCAGGGTTTTTTGATGTGAATATTTTAAGAGAACAATCTTTTTCAATTAAAAAATCTAAATCTTTTAAATCACCATCAATACTTATGACCATGGCCTGTTTAGCAAGTGATTTGCTAATTTTTTCTGCTACATCTAGACCTGTAACTTTGTCTGGAAAATTTAAATTATTTCCATCTGGTAGTGTAATTATGGGCATTTAATTTATTAATCTTTTATACTCTGAATAAGTAGAAAAGCACATTTTTTCAACATTAAATTTTTGTATTATATTTTTTCTTCCTTCAATTCCAATTGATTTTAATGATGTTTCATCCATTGTAAGTACTTTTAAAATTTTTTGACTTAATGATTTTGCACTACCAGAGTCAAATAAAAAGCCAGTTTTTTCATCAACTATAGTTTCATTAGATCCCCCAATATTGCTAGCTATTATTGGTTTTTCCATTGATTGTGCTTCTACAGAAACTCTTCCAAAAGCTTCCGGCTCTATTGAAGCTGAAACTACTATATCGGAAACTTTATATGCTAGAGCCATATCTTTACAATGATTAATAAATCTTATCTGACCTGTCATTCTGTATTGTTCAGAAAGTCTAATTAGTTTTTTTTTATATAAATCTCTACCCTGATCACTTCCAAGAATAACAGCATTAAAAGCCTCATACCCAAGTTGCAGATTTACTAAATTGATAGCTTCAATAAAAACTTCTTGTCCTTTCCAAGTTGTAAGTCTTCCAGGTAAAAGTAAAATTTTCTTATCTTTTTCTATACCCCATTTTTTTAATAACTTTTTTTCATCACTTTCAATTTTTGTTGAGGAGTCAAAGTAATCAACATTTATACCTCTAAAAATTACCATAAGCTTTTTGCTAGCACTAAGATTTTTTGAGTAGTTCTCTTTAACATGAGAAAAAATAAAATTTGATCCAGCTATAATTAGATGAGATCTAACCATTACAGAATTGTAAAATTTTTTGAGAATATTTTTAAAGTTATAAGTACCATGAAACGTCGTGACAAATTTCCTCCTTGTAATTTTTGTTGCTAATAAACATGACCATGCGGGGGCTCTACTCCTAGCATGAACAATCGAAATATTATTGAACAAAATAATTCCAACTAAGGCAATAAAATTTATTATAATTAATAATGGATTTTTACTCTGAACAGGCAATCTAATAACTTTTACTTTTTGTTTATCAATAAATTTTAATAACTCTCCTCCACTAGTAACAATAAAAGATTCACAATTATTTTCTGGCAGATAGTGAGCAACATCATAGCAGCCTGTTTCTGCTCCACCATATCCTAATTTAGGTATTACTTGTAAAACTTTCAAATTAGATGACATTTGATATGATTATATATTAATAGACAATACATATAAACGATTATGAATAATTTTAGATATCATCAAATTTCAAAAAATAAGAAAATAAGATACATTTACAGAGTATATAAAAATACCTCATTTATTGTTTTTTTACATGGTTTCATGTCTGATTTAGAGGGTAAAAAGCCAAATGTATTTTTGAAGTTTGCAAAAAAAAATAAGATAAGTTTCTTAGCATTAGAATATTCTGGACATGGAAAATCTTCAGGAAATTTTATTAATGGAAATATTACTAAATGGAGCAATGAAACATCAGCTCTAATTAAAAAATATGTAAAAAAAAATAATTTTACAATAATTGGATCTAGTATGGGAGCTTGGATAGCAATTAAACAATTTCAAAAATTTAAAAATCAAATTAATAGTTTTCTAGGAATTGGATCTGCCCCAGAATTTTTAGAAAATTTAATGTGGAAAAAATTTACAAAAAAAATGAAAGCAGAAATTATTAGAAAAGGCATATACCATTTAAAACATGGAAATTATGAATATCCTATTACACATCAATTAATTAAAGATGGAAGAAAGAATAAGGTTTTAAATAAAAAAATTGATTCTAAAATAAAGATTACTATGGTGCACGGTCAAAAAGATGAGGTTGTACCAGCGTCATATTCTAGAAAGGTTTTAAAAATTTTTAAAAATGCAAAAAAAAAACTACTAATAATTAAAGGTGGTGATCATAGTTTGTCAGAAAAAAAATGGCTTAAAAAAATACTACAAGAGCTTCAGTTGATTATCTAGCTTACTTCTCTAATTTTAGATTTAAGACTTATTTTATTTTCTAATTTATTTACCATCTCTTTAGGACACACTTGAACAAAATTATTTAATTCTTCATTAAATTTTTCTATTAATTTTTTTGATAAGTCTGATCCAGTTTCGTTAAAATGTTCTGTAAGTAAGTTTTTAAGAAATTTTTTCCAATATTCAGTTTCAACATTTTGCCAAATAACAGACTCCTGATTAACTTTTTTTTCAAACTGTCCAGACTTGTCATAAATAAATGCCATACCACCAGTCATTCCCGCTGCAAAGTTGTCACCTACCTCTCCCAATACTACCACTGTGCCACCAGTCATATACTCACATCCATTTGAATCACAGCCTTCTATCACTGTAGTAGCGCCTGAATTTCTAACTGCAAACCTTTCACCTGCTTGACCAGCTGCAAATAATTTTCCTGAAGTTGCACCATATAAAACTGTATTACCTATTATTGTGTTTTCATTAGAGATTAAATTGCTTTCATCTGATAATTTAATTGAAATTGTTGCACCAGATAGTCCTTTGCCCACATAATCATTGGCGTCACCTTTAAGAACAAGTTTTAAACCTTTTGCGGAGAAGGCCCCAAACGATTGTCCAGCTGATCCTTTGAAATTTAAAACTAAAAAATTTTCATCAAGTTTTTCATATCCAAACTTTTTATAAAGATGATGAGAAATTCTTGTCCCAACAGCTCTATTAGTATTTTTAATATTATATTCTTTTTCTATTTTTTCTGAATTATCTAAAGCTTTTTCTATTTCTGGCCAAATTTCTTGATCAAGTGTATCTGGTACATAATTAATTTCCTGATTTTCACAATATCTTTTGTTGTTCCCAGAATCTGCTTGAACAAAAAGAGGGTTTAAATCCAAATCATCTAAATTGGGAGAGGCTTTACTTACTTGTCTTAAGAGGTCTGTTCTTCCAATTATTTCATTTAAAGATTTAAAACCTAGTTTTGCTAAAATTTCTCTCACTTCAGTTGCAATAAAAGTAAACAAATTGACAACTTTATCAGGTGTTCCTGTAAACTTTTCTCTGAGTTTTTCATCTTGTGTGCATACGCCAACAGGACATGTATTTGAATGACATTGTCTAACCATGATACATCCCATTGCAACTAGCGCTGTAGTTGCCACACCATACTCTTCAGCACCCATCATCGCGGCAATAACTACATCTCTACCAGTTTTAATTCCACCGTCTGTTCTTAAGGTAACTTTATGTCTTAAATTATTTAAAGTTAAAACTTGATTAGCTTCTGTTAATCCCATTTCCCATGGAATACCAACATACTTAACACTTGTTTGAGGTGTAGCGCCAGTTCCACCATTATGACCTGAAATCAATATTATATCAGCTTTTGCCTTTGCTACTCCAGCAGCTATTGTTCCAACACCTGAAGAAGCTACAAGCTTAACGCCAATTCTTGCCTTGGGATTAATCTGCTTTAAATCATATATAAGTTGTGCAAGATCTTCTATGGAATAAATATCGTGATGTGGTGGTGGAGAAATAAGAGTCACACCTGGAGTTGAGTATCTTAATTTTGCAATTTCATCTGTAACTTTAAATCCAGGTAACTGTCCACCTTCTCCTGGTTTTGCACCTTGGGCAATTTTAATTTCAATTTCATTGCAATTATTTAAATAATTTACTGTAACACCAAATCTTGCTGAAGCTATTTGCTTAACTCGAGAATTTGCGCTATCTCCATTTTCTAATATCTTAAATCTACTTTCATCTTCTCCTCCTTCTCCACTGCAAGAAGCTCCTTTAATTCTATTCATTCCCTTAGCTAAAGTTTCATGGGCCTCTTTTGACAATGCTCCATGAGACATACTCCCACTTCCAAATCTTTTAAGTATATTTTGAATTGGTTCAACTTCTGAGATTTCTATAGATCCTTTTAATTTTTTTTTTCTAAAATCTATTAAATCTCTTAAATTTATTGGAGGTAAATTGTATATTCCTTCAGCATATCTTTTATAAGCATCGTAGGAATTAGAACCCACTGCACTTTGTAATAAATGAATTAATTTACCTTGATATTGATGTGTTTCACCATTTTTACGATATCTATAAATGCCTCCTATTGGTAAAATTGTTTCTGAACTTTCGAATGCTTCGTTGTGAATAGATCTAATTTTTTTTTCTATACCTGTTAGCCCAATTCCAGAAATTTTAGATACTACTCCAGGAAAATAATCTGCAACAATTGTTCTACTTAAACCTACTGTTTCAAAATTACATCCACCTCTATAAGAACTTAAAACAGATATTCCCATTTTAGACATAATCTTTAATAAACCTGCATTTACTGATTTAATATAACGAGCTACACACTCATCAAAACTAAATTGACCAAATAGTTTTTTTTCATGCCTTTGATATAAGCTATCAAAAGCTAGATAAGGGTTAACTGTAGTTGCCCCAACACCAATTAAAGTAGCAAAAGAGTGGGTATCTAATGCTTCACCAGATTGTACATTAATAGAAACATATCCTCTTAATTTTTTTTCAATTAAAAAAGAGTTTATTGCACCAACACACAACAACATGGGAATTGGAAGTTTAGAATTTGATAGCTCTTTATCACTCAGGATTAATTGTGTAACACCTTGTCTTACTGCAATTTCTGCTTCTCTTTGAATTTTTTTTAATGACTCAAAAAGAGTTTGTTCTTTTGAAAAAGTACAATCGATTGTTAGAGAATTTTTTCCAAAAAAATTAATAAATTTATTAAATTGAGAGTTTGATAAAATTGGACTATTCAAAACATAGATGTTTTGCTTAGTTAAATTATCAAAATCTAAAATATTACCTAGATTTCCAAATCTAGTCTTTAAACTCATAACTTTATTTTCTCTTAAAGAGTCAATTGGAGGATTTGTTACCTGACTGAAGTTCTGTCTAAAGAAATGATACAAAGGTCTATATTTATCTGACAAAACAGCTAACGGGGTATCATCGCCCATAGAGCCTATTGCCTCTTTAGCATCTTCTGCCATAGGCTGCAAAATAAGCTCTAAATCCTCTAAACTTATTCCAAAAGTGTACTGTCTTCTTCTTAAGTCATCTCCAGAAAAAATATTTTTTTCTGCTGAAATTGTAATTTTGTCATCTAAATCAATAATCTGTGAATTAAAATGCTTATACTCTTTAGCTAAATAATCTTTAATTTTGCTATTAGTAAATACCTTTCCTTTCTCAATTCTAACACCAATGATTTCACCAGGACCAAGCCTTCCTTTTGTTATAATTTTTTTTTCATTAAGTTCAATCATGCCTGTTTCAGAACCAGCAAATAATAAATTATCTTTGGTGATTGCATATCTAAGTGGTCTTAATCCATTTCTATCATTAGCGGCAATAACCCACTCGTTATCTGTTCCAGCAATTGCAGCAGGACCATCCCAGGGCTCCATAGTACTGTTCAAAAAATTAAATAATTGTTGATGATCTTTAGATAAAGTTTTATTTTTTTTTGACCATGCATCAGGTACCAACATTAATTTAGCTAATGGAGCTGGCTGACCTGAAATATTTAATAATTCAAAAACGTTATCTAATGCTGCAGAGTCTGAAGCTCCTTGTTGTATTACAGGTTTTAAATTTTCTATATCATCAAAAAGAGGACTATTCATTTCCTGCTCATGAACTTTCATCCAGTTTTTGTTTCCACGATATGTGTTTATTTCTCCGTTATGTGCAATCGCTCTAAATGGTTGTGCTAAATTCCAACTAGGTGCAGTATTTGTAGAAAATCTCTGATGAAAAATTGCATACCTTGAAATAAATCTTTCATCTTTTAAATCTAAAAAGAAATCTGAAATAGCTTCAGCCAAAAACATTCCTTTGTAAATGATTGATTTTGAGCTTAGTGAACAAATATAAAAATTATTTAAAGAAATTTGAAAAGCTTTATTTTCTATTTTCCTTCTTGTCTCATAAATTTTTCTTTCAAGCTCTTTATTAAGTAATTCTGGATTATTAGATTTAAAAAGAACCTGAATAATTTCAGGCATAGTTTGAAATGCTTTTTCACCTAAAACTTTTGGGTCTACAGGAACTTGTCGCCAACCATAAATACTAAAATCATTTTTTGTTAATTCACTCTCAACTATTGTTTTACAACTTTCTTGAGCAGCATAATCATTTCTTGGTAAAAAAATCATTCCAACACATATCTCTGAACTATCATGAGTGTGACCAGTAACTTCTATTTTTTCTATAAAAAAATCTTTTGGTATTTCAACATGTATTCCTGCGCCATCTCCTGTTTTTCCATCAGCATCAACTGCACCTCTATGCCAAACAGCTTTTAAAGCTTCAATGCCATATTCAACAACTTTTCGTGATTTCTTTCCTTCGGTGGACGAGATTAAACCAACTCCACAAGCATCATGCTCCATCTCCTCAGAATAAACATGGTTCTTTTTTAATAATTTAAAGTTTTCTTTATACTTTTTCATTATGCTACTTTTGGCTGTTTTAAATGCTTATTCTTTAAATACTCTTTAATTGAAGTTGCTGCATCTCTTCCATCTTTTATTGCCCAAACAACTAATGATGCACCTCTAATTATATCTCCAGCTGCAAAAACTCCCTTAAGGTTTGTTTCCATCGTATCAAAATCTGTTTTAATAGTTCCCCATTTAGATACTTGTAATTCATCGGACTCAAATAACGTTGGTAAATTTTCAGGATCAAAACCTAGTGCTTTTATAACCATATCAGTTTTTATTTCAAAGCCTGAACCTTGTTGTACCTCAGGCTTTCTTCTGCCGCTTTCATCAGGTTCACCTAATTCAATTTGGTCTACTAACAATCGTTCTATTTTATTTGTTCCTTTAAATTCTCTTGGACTTGATAACCAAACAAATTCAACGCCTTCTTCTTCAGCATTAGCAACTTCTCTAGCAGATCCAGGCATATTTTCTTTGTCTCTTCTATATAAACATTTAACAGATTTTGCTTTTTGTCTTATAGATGTTCTTACACAATCCATCGCTGTGTCACCACCACCAATAACCACTACATCTTTACCTTCTGCATTCAAAATTCCTTTATCAAAAAGCTCTACATCATCACCTAAACCTTTTTTATTTGATGCTGTTAAAAAATCCATTGCTGGAAAAATATTATCTAAGTCATTTCCTGGTAATTCAACTTCTCTTGGCTTATAAACACCTGTCGCAATCAGTATTGCATCGTGTTTTTTTCTTAGCTGTTCTAAATTTTTATCTTTTCCAACTTCAAAATTTTGAATAAATTCTATACCACCATCTCTTAAAAGTTTAGTCCTTCTTTCAACAACTTCTTTCTCTAATTTAAAATTTGGAATTCCATATATTAATAAACCCCCTGCTCTATCATATCTGTCATACACTGTGATTTTATAACCATCTTTTCTTAATTGTTCTGCTGCAGCTAATCCGGCTGGTCCAGCGCCAATAATTCCTACACTTTGATTTTTTTCGTTTAAAACTTTAATCGGTTTTACCCAACCTTGTTCCCACGCATTATCAGTAATGTATTTTTCCATCGAACCAATTGTTACAGTTCCATGACCAGATTGTTCGATCACACAATTTCCTTCGCACAATCTATCTTGTGGGCATATTCTTCCACACACTTCAGGCATATTATTTGTGCTTTGAGATAACTCATAAGCTTCTTTAAGTCTTCCCTCTGCAGTCAATTTTAACCAATCAGGTATATTATTGCTTAACGGACAATGAACTTGGCAAAAAGGGACTCCACATTGAGAGCATCTGCTAGACTGTTCTTTTGCCTTTTCACTAATAAATTCATCATATATCTCATTGAAATCTTTTTTTCTTCTATCAACCTCTCTTTTAGGTGGGGTTTGTTGACCTATTTTTACAAATTTAAGCATTTTATCAGACATAATATTTATTAATTATTGCAAATTATATAATGATTTTATTAATTAAAGCTTAAAATAGGTCAGTTATTATGACCTTATTTTATCAAATATATTAATAAAATTAAGGGGTTTTTAATAAATGCATACCTAATATGTTTAAATCGAATTGTTTTAAATGAATATTTTATAAGTTACGTAAGAGTAATGTTAGAGAATATTATAGAAGTTTTATTGCTGTCTGCAATTCAAGGTGTGTCAGAATTTTTGCCTATAAGCTCTTCAGCTCACCTAATATTAGTTTCAAGTTTGTATGAATTTAAATCAAACTCTTTATTAATAGATATTAGTCTTCATTTAGGTTCTTTATTTGCAATTCTCTATTATTTCAGAATGGATTTATTGGATGTTAAAAATAATAAGAGACTATTAGGTCTTATTGTTGTGGGATCAATTCCATTAATTATTTTTGGATACGTTTTATATTCAACAGGTATTATTTATGAATTACGAAATGTTAAAATAATTGCATGGACAACTTTAATTTTTGGAATTATTTTATATATAGCAGATAGAAATCGTTTTGATAAAAAAATATCTTCAAACTTAAATTATCAGTCAATTCTTTTTATAAGTGTATTTCAGATTCTTTCATTAATACCTGGAGTTAGTAGGGCAGGCATAACAATTACAGCTGCCAGGATTTTAAAATTTAATAGATTGGACTCTAGTAAAATTTCATTTTTACTTTCTATCCCTGCTTTAAGTGGTGCAAGTTTTTTAGGGTTAAAAGATATATTTTATCAGTCAGTTGAATTTAATTATTTAGTGTTTATTGCAATATTTACTTCATTTGTTTTTTCTTTTGTAACAGTAAAATTTTTTTTAATTTATATAAATAAATTTTCGATGAATGTTTTTGTAGCTTATAGAATTATCATAGCATTAATTTTATTTTCTGTGATTTATTAAGAATATTTTTTTTTAACTAAAGGTAATAGTTGAGATAACAAAACACCACAGAGAATAAAAAAACATCCAAGTAAATTATTTATATCTAAAATTTGATTTAAAATATACCACGCAGCAATAGTCGCAAATACTCCCTCTAGAGAAAAAATTATAGCTGCAGGGGCAGGGGTTATATTTTTTTGAGCATAAATTTGTAAAACAAAAGCAAAGCCTCCTGATAAAATTCCAGCATACAAAATAGAATTTATTTCTTTAATAATATCAGCATAAATAAACTCTTCATAAATAAGTCCTATTACAAAAGAAAATAAAGAAACAATAAGAGTTTGAATAGCACCAAGAGTTAAGGGAAGATCATATTTTTTTACAATTATTCCTGTAAATATTATGTGGGTGCTCCAAAATAAAGCTCCAAGAACTACCAAGCTATCTCCAAGCCTAACAGTGGCATCTTGAAAATTTGTTAATAAATATCCTCCAATTAAACATAAAACTACTGACGGCCATACACTCCAATGAATAGACCTTCCTCTAAATAAGAAAATTATAATAGGAACCATAGGAACATAAAAAATTGTAAAAAAAGCTGCATTTGCAACATCTGTGTAAAGAAGTGCTACTTGCTGTAAAGCTGAGCCTAAAAAAAGTGACAGGCCTATTAGAAATGAGAGATTAACAAATGATTTAATATCAGATTTAAATTCTGATTTAAATTTTTTTAATTCAAATAAAAAAACTAAAGGTGTAATAGCTAGAAATCCAATAAAAAATCTTACTGCATTAAATGTAAATGGACCAATGTTATCCATTCCCGTGTCTTGAGCTATAAAAGTAGTTCCCCAAATAAAAGTGCATAATAGTGCACTCAGTAATGAAGTGGATTTCGACATGATTTTTTAGATAGCTAGCTTGTAAGCAAAATTTTTGCCTATATTTTCTTTCAAATCGTTATTAAATCTTGCAGCTTCAGCGCCATCAATAATTCTATGATCATAAGATAATGATATTGGCAACATTGTTCTAGTTTGAAATTTACCATCTTTAAAAATTTGTTTTTTTTGTGACTTACCAATTCCTAAAATTGCAACTTCAGGATAATTTATTATAGGAGTAAAAAACGACCCACCAATTCCACCTAGGCTAGTTATTGTCATGGAGCCTCCAAATAATTCTTTTTTATCAATTTTAAGATTTCTACAAAGCTCACTAACATCTCTTAACTCCTTACTAAGCAACGATATTTTTTTATTATTAGCATTTCTAATTTTTGGAACCATTAAACCGTTTGGTGTATCTACAGCAATTCCAATATGATAATATTTTTTTTGTGTCATTTTTCCAGTTTCAATTTCATCAATAGAAGAATTAAAACTTGGGAATTTTTTTAAAGATGCCACTAATGCTTTAATAATAAATGCTAAAGGGGTAATTTTAATTTTTTCTCCAGTATATATATCTGTTAAAGAACTTCTAAAACTTTCCATCTCTGTAATATCTGCCTCATCATGATTGGTAACATGAGGTATAGTTGTCCAAGAATTAGTCAAGTAAGTTGAAGATAATTTTTTTACTCTTGGAATATCTTTTATTTCAATTTCTCCAAAATCAGAATGCTCAAATTCATTCTTAATTTTTTTAGGCTCACTTTCTATAATTTGATTGTTGTTTTTAGGTTTGGAAGAAACAAATTTTTTAATATCTTCCTCAACAACTCTTCCATCTTTTTCACTTCCAACAACTTGGGTAATATCAACTCCTAGTTCTCTAGCAAATTTTCGAGCTTTTGGACTTGCGGAAGAAATATCTATAACAGATGCTTTATTTTGATTAGGTGAAGTTTGATCAATTTCTGGTTTTATTATTTTAATTTTTTTAAACTCTTTTTCTATTTCTTTGTTTTTTTCAATAACCTCATTTGTTTGTGATTTGTTCTCTAAAATTAATATTAAGTCACCCTCTGAAACTTTATCTCCTACTTTTATTTTTAGAGATTTGACTTTACCATCGTGGTTTGATGGAATTTCTACACTAGATTTATCACTTTCAATTGTAATTAAAGGATCATTTTTTACAATTATTTTACCCTCTGAAGTTAATACTTCTATAACCTCAACACCTTCAAAATCTCCAATATTAGGTACTTTAATTTCAATTTCTGACATTATAATTTAGTTGGCATTGGTTTTTCACCATCAATATTATATTTCTTTATTGCTTCTTTTGCATATTTTGAAGCTATCAACTGTTCTTTAGCCAAAACACTCAAGCTATAGGCAACTAAATGCTCTTTATCTACTTCAAAAAATTTTCTTAAATTTTTTCTAGTATCACTTCTACCAAAGCCGTCTGTTCCAAGAGAATAAAAACTTTTATTGGTATACGGTCTAATTTGATCTGAATTCATTCTCATGTAATCTGATGCTGCCATAATTGGACCTTCAGATTTTCCAAGGCATTTCTCAACAAACGAAGTTTTTTGCTCTTTATCTGGGTTTAAAAGATTATATCTTTCAACCTCCATTCCATCTTTTCTTAATTCATTAAAACTTGTTACACTCCAAATTTCACTATCAATTTGATATTCATCTTGAAGTACTTCAGCCGCTGCCATCATCTCACGTAGGATTGTGCCTGATCCTAAAAGTTGAATTTTTGTTTTCTTAAACTTATTGAATTCTCTAATCTTGTACATTCCTTTAAGAATGCCTTCCTCACAATTTTTGTCTTTTGGCATTTCTGGATGAGAATAATTTTCATTCATTGTAGTAATATAGTAAAAAACATTCTCTTTCTTTTCATGCATTCTTCTTAAACCCTCTCTAAAAATTACAGCTAACTCGTAATGAAAAGTTGGATCATAAGTTACACAATTTGGTATTGTAGAAGCTATTAAATGACTGTGTCCATCCTGGTGTTGAAGCCCTTCTCCGGCTAAAGTGGTTCTTCCAGCAGTAGCTCCGATTAAAAATCCTCTTGCTTGACTATCCCCTGCAGCCCATGCAAGATCACCAATTCTTTGGAATCCAAACATAGAATAAAAAATATAAATTGGTATCATTTCTATATCGTGGTTTGTATATGCTGTTGCAGCTGCAATCCAAGATGACATTGCTCCAGCTTCGTTAATTCCTTCCTCTAGCACTTGGCCACTTTTATCTTCACGATAAGAACTTAGCTGCGCTGCATCTTCAGGTTCATATTTTTGACCTTCATGTGCATATATTCCAATTTTTTGAAAGAAGCCTTCCATTCCAAATGTTCTTGCCTCATCAGGAATTATTGGAACCAATCTTGGCGAGATATTTTTATCTCTTAATAAATTTGTAAACATTCTAACCATTGCCATTGTTGTTGACATCTCTTTTTCACCTGTTGAAACTTTCATAAAATCAAAAATATCTTTTGATGGAGCCTTAATTGGTTTTGCGTAAGTTGTTCGTTCAGGTAAAAAACCACCTAGATTTAATCTTCTTTCTTTTATATATTTAATTTCAGGAGATTTTTCATCAGGTTTGAAATATTCAACATTTTTAACTTGTTCATCTGTTAAAGGAACGTCAAAACGATCTCTATAATATAACAAATCGTCTACATCTAATTTTTTTGTTTGATGGGTTGTGTTGACACTTTCGCCTGTCTTACCCATTCCATATCCTTTAATAGTCTTGGCTATAATAACAGTTGGGCTACCTTGGTTTTTTGTAGCTTTATCATAAGCGGCATATACCTTATGTGGATCATGACCACCTCTATTCAATCTCCAAATATCTTTATCTGATAAACTTGAAACTAGCTCTTGTGTTTCAGGATATTTACCAAAAAATTTTTCTCTAACATATGCACCATCCCTGGCTTTCATTGCCTGATACTCACCATCCACAGTTTCGTTCATAATTTTTACCAAGTGACCTGTTTTATCATTCGCTATCAGTGAGTCCCAATATGAGCCCCAAATTACTTTTATTACATTCCAGCCAGCACCACGAAAACTACCCTCTAATTCTTGAATAATTTTTCCATTTCCTCGCACAGGACCATCTAATCTTTGTAAATTACAATTCACTACAAATATTAAGTTGTCTAATTTTTCTCTAGCCGCCAAACCAATTGCTCCTAAAGATTCCGGTTCATCCATCTCTCCATCGCCCAAAAATGCCCAAACTTTTCTTCCTTCATCTTTAATTAATCCTCTGTTAATTAAATACTTCATGTATCTTGCTTGATAAATAGCAAGCATTGGACCTAGTCCCATTGAGACAGTTGGAAATTGCCAAAACTTTGGCATTAACCATGGATGTGGGTATGAGGAAAGTCCACCAGGTTTTACTTCTTGTCTAAAACTATCTAATTGTTTTTCGTTCAGTCTTCCTTCCAAGAAAGCTCTAGCATACATTCCTGGAGCACTATGACCCTGGAAATAAACTAAATCTCCACCGTATTTATTATTTTTTGCTCTCCAAAAATGATTCATTCCAACATCATATAATGTGGCTGCGGATGCAAACGTTCCTATATGTCCACCAAGTTCAGGGAACTTTTTATTTGCTCTTACAACCATCGCAGCAGCATTCCATCTTATTAAAGACCTAATTCTTCTTTCAATATTTTGATCTCCATTTGATTTAACTTCTGCTTCTGGTGGGATTGTATTTATATATGGTGTGTTTTGTGTATAGGGAATATTTGCTCCTTCACGATATGCTTTATTAATCAATTCTTTAATTAAAAAATGAGCTCTTTGATTTCCATCTTTTGAAATTACAGCAGATAAAGATTCTAACCAATCTTGAGTTTCTAAAGGATCAATATCACTACCATTGGTCACTTGAATAATTGATTGTTCCTTTTTTTTAGCTGGTTCTTTAGAAGCTACAACCTCTTCTTTTTTTTCAGTCATAGCTACTTCAGCTTGTTTTATAATACTTTCAGTGTCTTTTGGAATTGGAACACTTTTTTTGTTTTCACCTGATGAGGCAATGCTTAAGATCAAGTCTCCTTTCGAAACTTTATCTCCTACTTTAACTGCAACTAATTCTATTTTACCTGAAACTGTTGAAGGAATTTCAACACTTGATTTATCACTTTCAATCGTAATTACTGGATCATTTGTATTTAATTGATCCCCTTGTTTAACAAGAATTTCAATAACTTCAACTTTATCAAAGTCTCCAATATCAGGGACAAGTAATTTTTCACTCATTTTTTTAAATGTTTTATATACCTAAAAAAAATTTATTTATTTTTATTTTAACACATTAATTAGGGTTTTTTTGAAAACATGTAATTTAATTAAACAAAAAGTTATAAAAATAAAATAAATTATAGCTTTTTAAGTTCTTTCAACACACATTGCGATACCCATTCCACCTCCAATACAGAGTGCCGCACATCCTTTTGTTTTATTTTGTTTTATCATTTCGTGAATAAGGGTGACTAATATTCTAGTACCTGATGCACCAATAGGATGTCCTAATGCTATTGCACCACCATTTACATTAACTTTTAACTGATCAATTTTTAATTCCTGAATTACAGCAATGCTTTGAGCTGCAAATGCTTCATTAATTTCAAACAAATCAACATCTTCTATAGTCCAACTCGCTTTGTTAATCGCCTCCTTAATAGCAGGTATTGGGCCAAGGCCCATCAAAGATGGTTCAACTCCACAAGAAGCCCAGGAAGTTATTTTAACTAATGGCTCTAATGATTTATGTTCCGCATGTTTTCTTGTCATCAATACTGTTGCTGCTGCTCCATCATTTATTCCTGAAGAATTACCTGGAGTTACTGTTCCATTTTCTTTAAAAACAGTTCTTAGTTTTTTTAAATCTTCTAGTTTTAAATTGCTTCTTGGGTGTTCATCTTTATCAAAGACAAAAATTTCTTTATTATTATTAATTTGTAATTTAATTAATTCATCTTTAAATTTATTATTATTCACTGCTTCTTGTGTTTTTTGTTGAGAATTTAATGAAAAAATATCTTGTTCATCTCTTGTAATCTGAAATTTTTCTGCAACATTTTCTGCTGTGACTCCCATGTGATAATCATTGAATGAATCTGTCAACCCGTCATTGATCATGGTATCTACTAATTTATTATCTGATAATTTTTTATCTTCTCTATAAAATATTGCATGTGGTGCTCTTGACATATTTTCCTGTCCACCTGAAATAATTATTTTGTTTTCTCCAAGTTTTATAGATTGATAACCTGAAATTATAGACCTTAATCCAGAACCACACACTTGGTTGACAATATGTGCTGGTTTAGAAACAGGAATTCCAGCACGAATAGAAGCTTGCCTTGCTGGATTTTGACCTAAACCAGATGTAAGAACGTGGCCCATTATTACTTCGTCAACCTCGTCTGCTTTTATTTTTGAATTATGAATAACCTCTTTAATAACAAGTGTACCCAATTTATCGGCACTAATGCTTTTTAAAGATCCTTTATAAGTGCCTATGGGTGTTCTTAATGCAGATGTTATAACGACATCATCTAATTTTTTACTCATTGATAACTCAACATAATATTTTATGAGTTAAATTACATCAAAAACTTTGATATATGGAGACAATTATTAAATACGGACCGCTGGCCAAATTGGATAAGGCGCTCGGCTACGAACCGGGAGATTCCAGATTCGAGTTCTGGGCGGTCCACCAAAAAGGAAATTAAAATGTTAGATTGGCTATTTAAAGCATCATTACAAAAATCAGTTATATATTTTTTTATAATTATTTTAATTATTTTATTAATCTTAACTTTTGTAATATAAAAAACTATGAGCAATGAGTTTGAACAAATAAGTATTAAACAAGGATTTATGAAACACAATGGAGGTGTTTTATTTAGAACAATATCTGATACAGAGTATGAATTTAAATCTACAATTAATGAAAATCATTTAAATGCTGCTGGAATAACTCACGGTGGTTATTTATCTGCTTTAATTGATGCTGGGGCAGGGACTGCAGCCCACAGAGCTTCTGGTAATGCACCATGTGTCACAATTTCTTTAGATTTAAAATTTATTGGTGCCTCCAAAGTAAGTGATGAGATAACAGGGTTTACAAAGATATTAAAAAAAACGAACACACTTGTATTCTTATTTTGTGAATTAAGATGTAATGACAAAATCATTACCTCCGCCTCTGGAGTTTGGAAAATTTTAAAAGTCAAACCTTCAAATTTAGGTCCAGGTGGATAATTATTTTTTTCGTCTGTAATTCAAATAACCAAAAATTATTAAAATTAAAATTGCTATAGGATATATAATTCCTTTATTAGGTCTGTTTGAGTTTTCTATTTTAAATTCACTAATATAATCGCCCATTTCAAAACCACTTTTTTTTGCTTGTCCGTTCCATTTTAGGTTATCAACAATAATTCTATTTTCTTGTTTCACTAAACTAATTCCATATTCTTCTAAATTATATTCCTTTTCAAAAGTATTTTTATCAATCACAAATAGTTTGTATCTTTCACCATATAGACTTGGTCTTGTAATTTTAAATCGCACTTCTTTTTTTGGGTCTAATATAATTGAATTAATTTTATCAATATTTTGATGATTATATTTAGGATAAAATTTGTTAAGAACAAACTCAGGAGATAATAATGAAAGAGAAATTATTAAAAAAATAATTATTTCATACCATTTTAATTTATTAATAAACCAGCCTTGCGTTGCCGAAGTAAATACTAATATTCCTAATAAGGAAGTGGTGATAACCACTAATGCATGCCAAATATTTTCTATTCCTATTAAAAGTAACTCATGATTAAATAAAAAAACAATTGGTAATATTCCTGTTCTCAAGCTGTACCAAAAAGCTTGCAAGCCAGTTCTTAAAGGGTCTCCACCTGAAATAGCTGCAGCAGCATAAGATGCAAGACCTACAGGAGGAGTTACATCTGCCATTAATCCAAAATAAAACACAAATAAATGAACTGCTATTAGTGGAAAAATAAATCCAGACGCATTACCAACATCTACCAAAACAGTTGCCATTAATGAGGCCACAACCACATAGTTTGCTGTTGTTGGTAATCCCATTCCTAGCAACAAACATAATATTATTGTTAAAAATAATAATATTGTAACATTGTCTTTTGCAATAGACTCTATAACTATAATTAAATTTGTGCTTAATCCTGTAGATCCTACAGCTCCAACTATTATACCCGCTGTAGCTATCGCTATACCGACACCAACCATATTTAAAGCGCCTTTTTCAAAGCCAACAATAGTTTGATTAAACCAAATTTTAAATGAGTCTTTTAAATTTTCACTCTTAATAGATAGATAAATTAAATTAACAAAAATAAGTGATATTGTTGCATAAAAAATAGAGTAAGAAGCAGTGAACCTCAAATAAACCAGCATATAAATTAAAACAAAAATAGGTATCAAGAAATGAAGACCTGAAAAGAATGTTTTTTTTAAATTTGGTACTTCTGCATCATCCATTCCTTTTAAATTTAATTTCAATGCTTCTAAGTGAGAAATATAAAATAGCGCTACATATGAAATAATTGCTGGCAAAAAAGCATGTTTTACGATCTCAAAATAAGTAACTCCAATGAAACTTGCCATCACAAAAGCTGCTGCACCCATTACAGGTGGCATCAACTGACCATTCACTGAAGATGAAACCTCAATGGCTCCAGCTTTTTCTTTTGAAAACCCAGTTTTCTTCATGATTGGAATTGTAAAAGTTCCTGTGGTCACTGTATTTGCTATAGATGAGCCTGAAATTAAACCTGTCATTCCTGAGCCTAGAATTGCTGCTTTTGCAGGACCACCTCTCATTTTTCCTACCATTGCAAAAGCTAAGTCTAGAAAATATTTTCCACCTCCAGCTGTTTCTAAAAGAGCTCCAAATAATACAAATAAAAATATAAAATCTACAGAAACTCCTATTGGAATTCCAAAAATAGCTTCTTGATCAAGCCACTGAAAACCAACTAGTCTATTTAATGAAAGTCCTCCATGAGAAATTATTTCTGGCGCATATCTACCAAAGTAAGAAAATAATAAAAAACATATTGCAATAATGACCAAAGGTAAACCTATTGCACGTCTAGTTGCCTCAAGTAAAATTATAATACCACAACTACCAATAATTAATTCAACTGGAAGATTAAAGCTGTCTCCAATTTGAAGATTTAAAAGTACTCCACCACGATCAACAAGCTGATCATAAAAAAAATAAATATAAAGACATGAAAAAGCAGCAACCAAACTAATGACAATATCAAATATTGAAATTTTTTTATTTTTAGAAATTGGAAAAATTAAAAATGCTAAAGTTAAAGCAAAGCCTAAATGGATAGCTCTAGCTGGCAGTCCTTTAAACATTCCAATGTTAAACATAAAAGGAAATGGAGATGCATACCAAAGTTGAAATAAAGACCAAATGATTGCAATAGCTGCAACCACTTTCAAATGAAAGCCAGTAAGATTTCTAGTTGGTGATAAATCTTCGTTAATCTTACTTTTCAAATTTTCATTAATACTCTGATTCATTTTAAAAAAGATACTCTATTATAAAAAAAAGGCCCGATAAAAATCAGGCCTTTTAATTAAATTACTTAATTGGACTACATTAATCCAACTTCTTTGTAATATTTAATTGCACCTGGATGTAGTGGAGCAGATAAACCATCTTTAATCATGTTTTTCTTTTCCAAAAATCCAAAAGCAGGATGTTGTTTTTTGAAATCATCAAAATTTTCCATCACAGCTTTTACAACTAAATAAACAAGCTCTTCAGAAACATCTGCAGAAGTCACTACTGTAGCTTTTACACCAAATGTAGTCGCATCTTTTTTCTGTTTTGTATAAGTGCCCTTTGGAATTACAGCTTGTGCATAATAATCAGCACCATCTATTAAACCTTGAACTTCAGGTCCTGTTAAGTTGATTGGTGAAGCTTTTGCAGCACAAGTAGCTGCTTGTTCCATAGCACCATTTGGGAAACCTACAGAATAACCAAAAGCATCAATTTTTCCATCGCATAAAGCTTTTACTTGCTCAGATGAAGTAAGTTCAGTTGTTGATTTAAAATAACTATTATCAACACCCATTGCTTTCATTAGTTCTTCCATTGTTCCTCTTTGACCAGAACCTGGATTACCAATATTAACAACTTTTCCTTTTAATCCAGCAAAATCTTTGATCTTAGCTTTTTTTCTAGCCCAAATTTGAAAAGGTTCATTATGAACTGAGAACACAGCTCTCAAATCACTAAATTGTTTCCCTTCCCATTTGCTAGATCCATTTACAGCATGATATTGCCAGTCTGATTGAGCTACACCAAATTGGAATTCACCAGCTGCTATTTGACCAATATTATAATTTGATCCACCAGTTGATGGTGCAGTACATCTGTAAGCTTTAGCGGTACCTTTTTTTCTTCCGTGATCAGCACTTATTGCAGATTTGTGTAACATTTTGCAAATGGCGTTTCCTGTCTGGAAATAAACTCCAGTAGGTCCACCAGTTCCTATCGTAAAGAACTCTGCTGATTTTGCTACACCCGTTAAAGATAGTGATGCAACTAAAATCAACAAAGCACTTGATAAAGATGTGATTGTTTTTTTCATTTTTTCTCCCTCTATAGGTTTTTTATATATTTTAATTTAATAGTAATTAACTGCTTATGTATAGCGAGATTTTATATTGATTCAGACCATTTTTTTAACTTATCAACACCTTCAACAATTTTAGGTGCAAAGTCATTAATAAGATCATTGTCAATTTTTTGATTCATATCAATTTTATTCATAAATTTTTGACCATCAAAATCAGTAAAACTCAATCTTGCTAACATTTTTTTTTGATCAAAACCAAAATCAGATCCAGGTAACAAAGCTACACCTGTGTCGTTCAATATACTGTCGCACATTTCAGCCGAAGAATTAAATTTCTGATTTAAAAACTCAGGCATCAAATAGAATCCACCTTGAGGTTTATTGATTAAAATTTTATTAGATTTTAGGTTTTCATAAACATAGTTACCAACTGCACTCAAAATTTTTCTAGATTTATTAATATAATGTGAATGATCATTCTTGTAAGCTTTTATTGCTGCATATTGAATAGGCGCACTAACAGCAGAAAAAGTTTCACTTGCTAACACATTTATCATATTTTTAATTTCGATTAATAAGTCTGGAACTAAAAAATAACCCAATCTCCATCCCCCAGCTCCACACCATTTGCTTAACCCAGTACTAACAATTGTTTTCTCAGGACAAAAATTGGAAATAGATTGATAATTATCCTTAAAACTTAACTCTGAATATATTTCATCAGACAAAATAATAAGATTATATTTTTTAGCAATACCTGCTATTTCCTCTAGATTTTCACAAATTTGACCTGATGGGTTGTTTGGTGAATTTAAGAATAGTAAATAATTTTTATTTTTATCCTTTAAAATAACTTCCTCAATTTCTGAAGCTGTCGGAAACCAATTGTTCTCTCTTTTTGTTTGTAAAAATTGCGTTTTATTTCTACCTAGTATTGCTTGAGGAGCATATGAAACCCAGCTAGGTGCAGGTAATATAATTTCTCCATCAAAAATTACATGTAGCAAAAACATTAATTCTTTTGAGCCAGGTCCAATAATTACGTTTTCAGATTTATAGTTATAATTTTTTTTGGTTGATGTATGTTTTGCGACTGATTCCCTTAGCTCGGATAGACCTTGCATTGGTAAATATTTATTTTGATGTGCGTTATTTTTTAACTCTTCAACTATACCCTCTGGTATCTTAAATGGTGATTGTCCAAATCCAAATTTAAATATTTTTTTACCTTGATCTTCTAATTTTCTAGATGTTTCATTAATCAACAAAGTAGATGATGGTTTTAAATTTTTAACTAAATCCTTTAACATTTAAACACTTAATTCTTTTAAATTCTTAAATTGTTCTAAAACCTTAGGGTTTGCCAAGGCTTCTTTGTTTTTAATATTATTTCCTTCTACGGTATTTTTTACAGCGAGTTCAACTATTTTACCACTTTTAGTTCTTGGAATATCACTGACTACAATTACTTTACTTGGAACATGTCTTGGAGAAGCATTTTTTCTTATTTGAGTCTTAATCTTTTTTAATAAATCTTCAGTAAGAAAAAATTTTGCATTCATGACAATAAATAAAATAATTCTAACATCATTATCCCAAGATTGTCCCACAACTATTGACTCTTTTATCTCCTTAAACTTTTCAACTTCTGAATAAATTTCAGCTGTTCCAAGCCTAACACCACCAGGATTTAGAGTTGTGTCTGATCTACCATGAATAACAAATCCTTTAGTTTTTTTTATTTCAGCAAAATCACCATGATGCCAAACATTAATAAAACGATTAAAATATGCATCTTTGAATTTATTTTCATTTTTATCATTCCAAAATTTTAAAGGCATAGACGGAAAAGGATTTTTGCAAACTAATTCACCTTTTATGTTTTTAAGAGGTTTTCCTTTGTCATTAAAAATATCAACATTCAAAGCTAATCCTTTATTTTGAATTTCCCCCATATGAACTGGTTGATACAAATTTCCTAAAACGAAACATGACACGATATCGGTTCCTCCTGAAATTGATGACAAATGAACATCTTTTTTAATATTTTGATAGACGTACTTAAATCCATCATTAGAAAGTGGTGAACCAGTTGAGCAAATTGTTTTTAATTTATTAAGTTTATATTTGTATTTTAGGGTTGGTTTAAATTTTCGTAGTGCATCAATATATTTTGCACTTACGCCTAATAATGTAATTTTTTCTTTATCAGCAATTTTTAATAATAAATCATCTTTTTCAAACATTGGAGATCCATCAAATAAAACAATTGAAGCCTTAGATGCTAAGGAGCTTATTAGCCAATTCCACATCATCCAACCACATGTTGTAAAATAAAAAACGTTATCACCTTCTTTAACATCACAATGTAATTGATGTTCTTTTTTATGTTGAATTAATACACCACCAGTTCTGTGGCAAATGCATTTTGGTTTACCAGTAGTCCCACTTGAATAAAGTATAGCAAGCTCATGTTCAAAATCAAAATTAGGGTAAATCATATCCTTAGCATTAACTTTCATCAATTTTGTCCATGAGGTTAAGTTTATCTTTTTAATTTTTTTTTTATATTTTACAAAACTTTTTCCAGGATAGTTTGCAACAACAACATTTTTTATTGAAGGAATTGCTTTTAAAATTTCCGGAAGTCTATCTATGATGTTTATTTGTTTGCCATTATAAAAATATTGATCTGATATAAATAATATTTTTGGATTAATTTGAGAAAATCTTTCAATTACACCGTTCACTCCAAAATCGGGGGAGCAAGAAGACCATATAGCACCAATCGCAGAAGTAGCAATAAAAGCTTCTACAGTTTCTATAGTATTTGGCATGTAAGCCGCAACTCTATCTTTTTGTTTAATTTTTTTGTTTTTTAAAAACTGCACTAATTTATTAGTGTTTTGATTTAATTTTTGCCAACTTCTTTCTTCTCTAAAACCGTTTTCACTAATAAAGGTTGCTGCTTTTTTTTTATCATTTTTTGCTAATAAATTATTAGCAAAATTCAATTTACTACCTGGTAAGAACAAATTTTTATAAAATTTTTTTGATTTTTTAATTTTTTTACTACTTTTTATTCCATTAATTTTAGTAAAATCCCAAAAAGAACTCCAAAATTCTGGAGAGTTTTTAATACTCCAGCTTAAAATTTTTTGAAAATCATTATTAAATTTTTTATTAAATTTTTTTGAAATATAGTTTTCAAATTTAAATAAATTTGAGTTTTTTTTCTGATTTAAAGATGCTTGCCAAAGTTTTTTGGTCATAATTTTTTTAATTTACTATTATAGAATTAATCTGAATTATGCTAATCTAAGTATAGTTTATAAGTAAAATGAGAACTTTTTACACTCCGATTCGGTCATGTTTTAGTCTATTTTTGTTCTTTAACAGTAACAATATCTGGTAGGTAAAAAAAAAAGTATACCAAAGATAGAAATGACAAAACATAAAATCACAGCTGTTCTTGGCCCCACTAATACAGGCAAAACTCATCTTGCTATTGAAACAATGCTCTCTTTCGACTCAGGTATGATTGGTTTTCCTCTTAGATTATTAGCAAGGGAAGTTTATGACAAAGTAATTAAAAAAATTAGCTTAGATAAAGTTGCTTTAATTACAGGTGAAGAAAAAATTATCCCCTCTAACGCTAAATACTTTTTATGCACTGTTGAGTCTATGCCAATTGACAAACATTTAGAATTTGTTGGTGTTGATGAAATTCAAATGTGTTCTGATCATGAAAGAGGACATATTTTTACAGAAAGACTTTTAAACATGAGGGGAGAAAAACTTACAATGCTCATGGGCTCAAGCATTATTAAAAATATAATATCAAAATTAAATGGGGATATAGAATTTATAAATAGAGATCGTTTATCAAAATTAACCTACGCAGGTCATAAAAAAATTTCAAGAATAAATAGAAAAACAGCAATAATAGCTTTTTCTGCGGAAGAAGTTTATGCAATAGCTGAATTAATTAGAAGACAAAAAGGTGGTGCCGCAATTGTTATGGGGTCTTTAAGTCCTAAGACAAGAAATGCTCAAGTAGAGCTCTATCAATCAGGTGATGTTGATTTTCTAGTAGCAACTGATGCTATTGGAATGGGTATTAATATGGATTTAGATCATGTTTATTTTTCTAATCTAAAAAAATTTGATGGAAAAAAATTAAGGAAATTAAATTTATCTGAAATAGGTCAAATTGCTGGTAGAGCTGGAAGGTATTTAAATGATGGCAACTTTGGTATTACTGGAGACTGCAAAGAGATTACAGCTGAAGATGTTGAATTATTAGAAAATCATAAGTTTGATGAAATTCGGACTTTATTTTGGAGAAATTCCTATTTAAATTTTAATAATCCTTTAAGTCTAATTAAATCACTGGAAGAAAAGCCACAAATGGATTGGTTAAGAAAAATTCATGAGTGCGAGGATGAAAAAGCTTTGAAATATTTCTTAAGAGATAAAAATTTAATTAATTTCAAGTTTGATAAAATAACACTCAATCTTCTTTGGGAATGTTGTCAAATACCAGATTTTGTTAAAAAAACTTATGGAAATCATTACGAAGTAATTGGTAATGTTTTTAGATTTTTAAGTAGTGAAAAAGGAAGAATTTCTGATGAATTTATGAGGTTACAATTAATAAAATTAGATAAATTAGAGGGAAATGTTGATTCTTTATCAAATAGAATTGCAAATGTTAGAACTTGGTCATATGTTTCTAATAAAAATAATTGGATAGAAAATCAAGACTATTGGATAGAAAAAACTAAACATTTAGAAGACAGACTTTCGGACAGACTTCATGAAGAACTTACCAAAACATTTATTGATAAAAGAGCAAGTGTTCTTGCTAGAGGTTTAAAACAAGATATGGAATTTAAAACAGAAATTTTAGAAAACAACAATGTCATGATTGATGATCATTTTATTGGGAAAATAAATGGCCTTAAATTAGAATTAGATCTAAAAAAAGGTGCACTAGAGACAGATATTAAATCGTTAAAAAAAGCTGCAAGGCAATCAATAGGTCCTGAGCTAGAAAAAAGAATTCAAACGATTATTGATACAGGTCTGATTGAACTTAATAATGATTTTAAAATTTATTGGAACAACTCTCCAATAGCTAAATTAACAACAGGTAATGATTATTTAAACCCTAATTTCGAGCTAATTGTTGATGAAACTATTGAAATAAATCAAAAACAAAAGTTGAGTGAATACATTAATAAGTGGACTCAAGGTAAAATTAATACAGTTCTCAAAAATTTAATTGATTTAAAAAACTTAAAAGAAAATAATTCATCAATAAAAGCTTTAGCTTATCAATTGTATGAAAATAATGGTGTTTTAAAAAGAGAGCAAGTTTCTGAATATCTAAAAACACTTGGACAAAATGAAAGAAAAATTTTAAGGGAACTTGGTGTAAAATTTGGAAGGTATCATGTTTTTTTATTCCAATTGATCAAACCAGAAGCTGTATCATTAAGAACATTGCTATGGAAAAATTTTCATCAAAAATATTATAATTTAAAACCACCTACTTTTGGTTTAAATTTTTTAGATGACAAAGATTCTAAAAATAAAAATTTTATGCTTCTTTGTGGATTTGAAAAATTTGACACTTTTTTTGTAAGAATAGATATTCTTGAAAGATTATTTATGTTGATAATAAACTCTTCAAACTCTAAAGAAAATAAAGAGATTAAGATCATACCAGAAATGCTCAATTTATTAGGTTGTAGCAAAGAAAACTTTAAAAAACTTTTACAGAAAATGGGATATAAAGTATTTGATAAAGATGAAAATACATTTTTCACATATAATCCTACAAAAAAAATTAGAAAAATATCAAAACAAAAAACCTCTAATGAAAACCCATTCAAAATTTTAAAAGATTTAAACCTTAGATAATCTAAATGTTTTTTAAAAAAGATAATAATAAGACAGAAGTTGATTTTTTAATCAAGATTTGTGCATTGTTAGTTCATGCAGCAAAGATAGACGAAAATTATACAGAAAATGAGGAAGAAATTATAAAAAAGACACTTTTAGAACTTGGTGCACCTCAAGAAGATTTATTAAAAATAACTAAAAATGCAAAAATTATTGAAGAAAATTCAAATCAAATTTTAGATTTTACAAAAGAGGTAAAAAATTTGTCTAACAAAGATAAAATTAAAATTGTTGAGGCTTTATGGTCAATTATTTATTCAAATAAAGATGCGGATATTTATGAAACAAATTTAATGAGACGTCTTGCTGGTCTCTTGTATATTGACAATAAAACTATGGGCGATATTAAAGATCGAATAAAAAATCAAAACTTGTAATGACATATATTGTAAACGACAAATGTATTAAGTGTAAACTAACAGACTGTGTTGATGTTTGTCCGGTTGATTGTTTTTATGAGGGAAAAAATATGCTTGTAATTAAACCGGATGAGTGTATAGATTGTGGCGTTTGCGAGCCAGAATGTCCTGTTGATGCTATAAAAGCTGATACTGAACCTGGAAGTGAAAAATGGTTAGAAATTAATAAAAAGTTTTCAGATATCTGGCCCAACATAAGTGAAAAAAAAGATCCACCAACGGATCATGAAAAATTTAAAAATGAGCAAAATAAGTACGAAAAATATTTTAAAGAAAATCTTTAAAGGTAAAACTGTGAAAAAAGTTAAAAAAAAAGTAGCTGTAAAAACACCAAAACCTAAAAAAGTTGTTAAAGTAAAAACTAAAGTAAAAAAAACCAAAAAAGTAATAACAAAAAAAACTAAAGTTATTACAAAGAAGATTCCTACGAAATCAATCAAAGTTAAAAAAGTAACTGAAAAAAAAGAAGAACCAAAAACAGATAATTTAAGAATTTCAAAGAGTAATGAAATTAAACCTGAAATTAAAAAAGTAAAAAAACAAGAAACTGAGAAAAGAGAATATAAAATTAAAGACCACGTTGTTTATCCTAAGCACGGTGTTGGTCAAATTACTGAATTTAAAAAAATTAACATAGGAGGAATTGATGTTGAAACCTATGTTATAAAATTTGAAAAAGATAAAGCTAATGGTATGGTTCCTGTCAATAAGCAATCACATCTTAGACCATTGGCAACAATTAATCAGGTAAATAAATGTATATCTATTTTAAAAAGTAAACCAAAAATTAAAAGATCTATGTGGAGCAGAAGAGCTCAAGAATATGAAGCTAAAATTTCATCTGGTAAAATTTATGAATTAGCAGAGGTTGTAAGAGATTTAAACAAAGGTGATGACCTAATGGTTGATCAATCTTATAGTGAAAGACAATTATTTGAAAAAGCTTATGAGAGAATTTTATCTGAGTTTCAAATTGTGCTTAACGTCTCACTAGAAGACACTCAAAAAAAATTAGATAAAGCTTTAAAGAGAAATTTAACTCCTCAAGCTACGACACCAGTATCAACAACTCCTAAAACTTCTACATCTGAATTACCAGTAGAAGAGCCAATTACAGAAAACGAAGATCCTTTGGACGAATAAAAAAAACGCCTCTCACACAAATTGTAATGAGAAGCGTTTTTAATAAAGATTAGATAATTACTATCTTTTTCTTTTCTTAGCTTTTTTAGCCTTTTTTGCTTTTTTCTTAGTTTTCTTCTTTGCTGCTTTTCTTTTAGTTTTTTTAGCAGCTTTTTTTCTCTTCTTAGGCATCTTTAGCTCCCTGTTTAAGTTAAACGAATCAAATTGATTCGCTATTACTATATTTTTATTTTTTTATACAAGTTATGTCAATTCTTTAATTAAAACTTAAATTTAAAAAAAAATAATTTTGTTTTTATTTTTTTTTTAAATTTTATTTAATTAATTTAGTTAATGTTTATGCGGATAATATACAGTTTATGAATTATGATTTAATAAAGTTTTTCTAATTGGTCTTTATATTTTTCTGTAACTTTTTTTCTTTTTACTTTCATTGTTGGTGTCATTAAACCGTTTTCAATAGAAAAATTTTCATCTATCAATTGAATTTTTTTTATTTTTTCTAATAAAGTTAATTTTTTATTTATTTTTTCAATTACAATTTTTATTTTCTCTTTTTCTTTTACAAAGTCTTTACTGGGCACTATTAGAGCAACTAAATAATTTTTTTTATCTCCATAAACCATGCATTGATCAATTTCTGTTTCATTTGTGATCAAATTTTCAATTTTAGCTGGTGAAATATTATCTCCTCCTGCATTTACGATAATATCTTTTTTTCTATCTGTAATTTTTAAATAACCATCCTCTTGGTCAATTTCTCCTATGTCACCTGTATAAAGCCACCCATCAATAATTACTTTGTCTGTTTCTTCTTTTTTATTCCAATATCCCAACATTACATTTTCACCTTTAACTAAAATTTCTCCATCATCAGCTATTTTAACCTCGTTTCCTTTAAAGGGAGGACCAACAGTTTCAACTTTAATCTTGTGTATAGGATTACAGCTTACTACTGGTGATGTTTCTGTTAAACCATAACCTTGAAGCGTGGGTAGCCCTACAGAATTCAAAAATTCCCCTATCTCTCTATCCAGAGCACCTCCACCAGAAACAAAGGCTTTTAGGTTTCCACCAAACTGCTTTTTTATTTTTTTTCTAACTAATATTTCAACTATTAAATCTACTAATTTTTCATAAAAAGTCATTTTTTGATTTAATAATTTTTTATTACCAAGTCGAAGAGTTGCATTAATTAACTTTGCTTTAAAACCTGTTTGTTTTTTTAAATTATTATTAATTTTGTTATAAAGATTTTGATAAAATCTTGGAACAGCGGTCATAATTGTAGGTTTTGATTCTGACATATTTTCTAAAAGTTTTTCTATTCTATCAGCATAAAAAACCTTTGCGCCTACAGCGATCTGAGCAAATTGTACGCAGTGTTCATAAGAATGAGAAAGAGGCAGCCAAGTTAAAAACACTGGCCTTGAATTAAATAATGGCCTCATAATTTCACAAGCTCCTACAAGATTGTTTAAAATACCACCATGACTTAAGATTACACCTTTTGGATTTCCTCCAGTTCCTGAAGTATAAATTATACAAGCAGGTGAAGTTCTTTTTAATTTGTTATTTTTAATTTTATCTTCTTCTAATAAATTATTTTTTAATATTGTACCAAAATCTAAATATTGTTCTTTATTAGTTAAATTTAAATTACTAATGACTTTATTGACTTCATCTAATGTAATAACTTTTTTAATATAATCTTTTTTATTAATAGTGTTACTTAATTTCGTTAACATTTCATTGTTTGAAACTATTACTAAACTTGGCTCACAATCTTCAATTAAATACTTGTAATCCTCCTCTGTATAAGTTGTATATGCTGGAACTGTAATTCCACCAGATAACATAATAGCCAAGTCAGAAATGAACCATTCAGGTCTATTCTCAGATACTAATAGACATCTATCACCCTTTTTTATATTTTGTTTTATCACTTTAGATAATTTAAAAATATTTTGTCGAGTCTCTTCCCATGTATATGTTTTTTTATTATTTGGGTTTAACCACTGTAAAAAAATACTTTCTTTATTTTGTTTATCTACTTGATAAAAAAATAATTCAACTAAACTGTTTAATTTATCTAAATCCATAATCTTTTGGTGGGCGAAGAGAGAATCGAACTCTCACTTCTTGCGAAACACGATTTTGAGTCGTGCGCGTCTACCAGTTCCGCCATTCGCCCTTCTATTATTAATTAATTAATATTTTAAATAGTATAAGAACTCAAATTATAATAAAACCAAAAAATGTTTAAAACTCTTTACAAAAAATGTTTAAACTTAGCTGCACATAAAAGTTCTAATTTTTTCTTAGGCGTTGTATCATTTGTAGAAAGTTCTTTTTTTCCTATACCACCTGATGTCATGATTATCCCTATGGTTATAGCTAAAAAGAAAAATTACTTAAAAATCTTTTTAATAGCTTCAATATTTTCAGTCTTGGGAGGTATTTTTGGCTATATGATTGGTGCTATTTTTTTAGATACAGCAATGAATATAATTGAGTTTTATGGGTATGAAAAAAAGGTAGTCAGTATAAAAAATAATTTGTCTCAAGGTGAGGGTTTTTTTGCTTGGTTGAGTATTCTTTTTTTAGCTGGCTTTACTCCTCTACCATATAAAGCATTCACTATCGCAAGTGGATTGATTGGTTTTAACATATTAGTCTTTATGATAGTAAGTTTGATCTCAAGAAGTCTAAGATTCTTCCTTATTTCATATTTATCTTATAAATTTGGTGATTTATTTTCAGAATTTATGGAAAAACATGGGTCCAAATGGTTTACCATTTTGGGTTTGTTGATAATTTTAATATTTTTTATCATACTTATAATTTTAAAATTTAATGCTTAATCTAAATAAAAAAAAATTTCTTTTACTTACGTTTTTAATAAGTTTATTTGCGTTAATTTCTGCTTACTTCATTGAGTATATTTTAGGTTATCAACCATGTAATCTATGTTTGATTGAAAGAATACCTTATGTGATAGCTTTAATTATAATTACAATTAACTTCAAGTTTAATCATTTAGAAAGGTATTTAATACTTTTGTTGGTCTTTGTTTTTTTGACTAGCACGTTAATATCTTTATATCATTTGGGAATTGAGCAAGGTTTTATTAAAGAATCTCTTGTCTGTGATCTTAAAAATAGTTCTAAAATCTTATCTAAAGAAGAAATATTACAGCAATTACAGCAAAAAATAGTCAGCTGCAAAGATGTAACATTTAAAATTTTAGGTTTTTCACTTACAACACTAAATATAATTATATCTTTATTAATAACAATAGTTTTTACTAAAATATATTTTTCGTATGACAAAAATTAATAAGAAAAAAATAGAAGAGTTTATAAGAGTGGATCACGCTGGTGAACGTGGAGCTATAAAAATATATGAAGGCCAATTACTAGCTCTTAATACTTTTATAAAAGATGATGATTTAAAAAAGACAATTGAAGAAATGAAGAAACATGAAAAAGAACATTGCGATTACTTCGAAAATGAAATTAAAAAAAGAAATATTAACCCAACTAAACTATTGCCTCTTTGGGATTTAATGGGTGTAGGGTTAGGTTTTGGTTCGACAATATTAGGAAAAAAAGCAGCAATGCTTTGTACAGCTTCTGTTGAAGAAGTAATAGATAAACATTATTTAGATCAAATTAAACAACTAGGTAATGATGAAAAAAACCTTAAGAAAAAAATAGTAAAATTTAGAGAAGATGAACTAAATCACAAAGATATAGCCTATGAAAAAGGGGCAACTAAGAAAGGTATTTATTCAATACTAGATAAAGTTATTAAAACAGGATCAAAAATCGCAATAAATATTTCTGAAAAGATTTAGGACTCTAGTTCCACATCCCAATATAGATAATCCATCCAACTTTTATGTAAAAAGTTAGGAGGAAAGTTTTTACCATTTTTGTGTAAATCTTCCGTTGATGGTCGATAAGGACTTTGATTTAATTGCATATCTGAGTATTTTAGTAATTTTCCACCCTTCTTAACATTGCATGATGAACAAGCTGTAACAACGTTGTCCCAATTGGTTTCACCACCCTTAGATCTTGGCAGAAGATGATCAAAAGTAAGTTCTTCATTACTTCCACAATATTGACAAGAAAACTTATCTCTTAAAAAAACATTAAACCTTGTAAAGCTTGGCTTTGTTTGTGGCACAATATAATCTTTTAAAGCAATAACACTAGGTAATTGCATGCTAAATGAAGGGCTTCTTATTGTCCTGTCATAATTACTAACAATAATAACTCTATCAAGAAAAACTGACTTTACAGTATCTTGCCAAGACCATAAAGATAAAGGATAATAGCTTAGTGGTCTATAATCAGCATTAAGAACTAATGCTGGACACTTTTGTAATGATACATTTTGCTCAAAAAAATCATTCATAACTCAATGTTAACTCAGTTAAAGAATTTTTTCAATAATAAGAAAGATTATATTTTTTTTAAAATATAATTAAGTGCTGTACTTGAAGCTTTCAGAGGAATATGATGATCACAATCTTTAATTAGTAGTGTCTCAACCTCAACACTATTTCTAATTAAAAAATCTTTTGCCTCTAATAAATGTATTGAAGGCACAACCTGATCAACATCACCATGTATTAATAATGTGTCTGTGGAATTATTAATTCTTTCTTTTAAATTATCCTGATTAATAATTTTTCCCGAAAAACCAACTATACATAAAAATTTTTCTCTAGAAGTGAGACCAACGTTTAATGACATCATGCATCCCTGACTAAATCCAGATAAGCAAATTTGATTATGTGTTAAATTAAATTCTTTTTTAATTTCTTCAATAAAATTTTTAATCTTATTTTCAGCTATAATTGATTGATCTAATATGTAACTAGGATCCTCCTTAGTTAAATCAAACCATTGATAACCTGTAGGATTTACAACACATTTCTCGTGCCCATTTGGACATATAAAAACAGTATTGGGCATATGTCTCTTCCAGTTTAAAGACAGCATACTAATATCTTTTCCATCTCCTCCATATCCATGGAGTAAAATCACTGCATTTTTTATCTCGAGTCCATTTTCTGGTCTAATTATTATTGAGTCTAGGCAAAATGTCATAGTTAACTAATTATGTTTTTTATTTTTAAAAACACTCTACAATAATTAAATGATTTCAGGAATATTTGTTAAAATATTATCAATAGTACTTTTGATATTGGTTGCCGTAGTACTAATTCTAGGAATTGGAACTCTTTTTAAAGGTGGGGAAACTAGCAAAAAATATTCAAATAAATTAATGCAAATGAGAGTTCTGCTTCAATTTATAGCTATACTAGTTCTTGTCAGCTTTGCATATTTTTTTAAAAATTAATTATAAGTCTTAAGCCAACTAATAAATTTTTTATCGTCGAAATCAATTGAACCAATTATTCTCGCAAATTCTTCACCGTTTTTATTAATTAAAATTGATGTTGGAACTCCACGTAATGAAAATTTTTTAGCAAGTGTTATTGGTGGATCAAAATATGGTTCAAAATTTTTTATATTAAAATCCTCAAAAAACTTATTAACTTTTATTTTATTTTCTTTTCCAATATTTATTGGAAAAACTTTTAAATTAACTAGCTCTGAATTAACTTGTAATCTATCTAATGATGGCATCTCTTCTTTACATGGCTCACACCAGGTTGCCCAAAAATTTAATATAATTAAATTTCCATCAAAATTTGAAATGTTAATTTCGTGATCTTTTTTATCTAAAAAAATAACATTATTATGAGTTTTTACGTCTTTATGAATAACTATATTTTTTATCTCAGATACATCATTAGCAAAGACATTTGTAACCAAAAAAGTAAATAATATTAAAAATCTCATGGTAAATAGGTATAATTAAATATCATGGTAAAAAATAAAAACAACCAAGCAATATGGAACACTCGTATTAAAAAGAGTGCCTCTTCTTTATTTCAAAAAGTTGGTAATTCAATAGACATTGATAAGCGACTTTACAAAGAAGATATCCAAGGATCTATTGCTCATGTGGAAATGTTATTTAAACAAAAAATAATTTCTTTTAAAATTAAAAACAAAATTATCTACGGTCTAAACAAAATAGAAAAAGAAATATCAAATAAAAAATTTGAATTTAATAAAAAATATGAAGATATTCATATGAATATTGAAAAAAGACTATTTCAAATAATTGGTGAAGAAGCAGGATATGTTCACACTGCAAGATCAAGAAATGATCAAGTAATTACAGATCTTAAAATTTGGATAAGATTTTCAACAAAAGAGATTAATGTTTTAATAGATAAAATTATTAACAGCACGTTAAAACTAGCTGAAAAAAATGTAGACACTATTATGCCTGGCTTCACACATCTTAAAAATGCTCAAGCAGTTTCTTTTGCTCATTATTTAATGGCTTATGTTGAAATGTTTAATAGAGATAAAAAAAGATTTATTAATAATTTGGATAGTTTAGATGAAAATCCTTTAGGCGTTGCTGCTTTAACGGGAACGTCTTTTAATATTGATAGAAATTATACAACTAAAAAACTTGGTTTTAAAAGAGCTACTAATAATTCAATTGATACTGTTTCAGATAGAGATTTTGTTTTAGATTTTTTATATAGTGTATCTGTATGTTCCATGCATATTTCAAGAATTGCTGAGGAACTTATTATTTGGAGCTCTGATGGTTTTAATCTAATAAATTTGTCTGATAAAGTGGTTACTGGTTCATCCATAATGCCTCAAAAGAAAAACCCAGATCTTTTAGAATACTTGCGAGGAAAGACCGGAGGCACCTATGGAAATTTATTTTCTATGCTAACAATTTTGAAAGGGTTGCCACTTTCATATTTTAAAGACCTTCAAGATGATAAAGAAATTATTTTTAAATCAAATGATACTCTTGTCAATTGTCTTAAAATATTTGATGAAATTCTCAAAAATTCTAAGCCTAATAAGAAAAAAATGTTAAAACTTGCAAATTCTGGATTTATTACGGCAACAGACCTAGCTGATCATCTTGTAAAAAATCACTCAATGTCTTTTAGACAAGCTTATCAAAAAACTGCAGCTATTGTTAATTTGGCAGAGAAGAAAAATAAAAATCTTAACGAATTTACCCTAGAAGAATTAAAGAAAATTGTACCAAAATTAACAAATGATGTTCTAAAAGTGTTTGATTTGAGGAATTCTATAAATTCTAAAAAATCATATGGCGGAACATCTTTTGATAATATTAAAAAAATGATAATCAAATATAAAAAACGAAAATGATAAAAAAAATTTTTCTAACATTAATATTATGCTGCATTATTATTGCCTGTGGTAAAAAAGGAGACCCTGAATATAAAGATCCAGATCAAAAAGCTAGATTACAAAGTACCCTTATAAATAATGCTTAATGAAATATATAAATAAAAAACTTACAATTGAGAGAGTTAGTGTACAAAATATTGCAAACAAATATGGTACACCAACTTATTGTTACTCCTATAAAAAGCTAAATAATAATATTAATAATTTTAAAAAAAGCTTTAGATCTTTTGCTCCTTTAATATGTTTTGCTGTTAAATCTAACACTAATGTAGATTTAATTAGAGAGATAAAAAAATTTGGCCTTGGAGCAGACGTAGTATCAATAGGTGAACTAATGATGGCGCTTAAAGCAGGTATAAGTCCAAAAAAAATTGTCTTTTCAGGAGTTGGAAAAACTTCAAATGAAATTAGTTATGCTATTGATAAAAAAATATTATTAATAAATGCTGAGTCTAAAAGTGAAATTATAGAAATTCATAGAATTGCAAAATTAAAAAAGAAGGGGGTACAAATTGGTATTAGATTAAACCCTAATACAGACGCAAAAACTTTGAGCCAAATTTCAACTGGAAAAAAAGAAAATAAATTTGGTGTTAATGAAAAAACATTTTTTGAGCTTATCAATTATTGCAAAAATTCAAATTATTTAGAACTGAAATGTCTAAGTGTCCATATAGGAAGTCAAATTTTAGATCACAAACCCTATGAAAAAATGCTCAATGTAATTGATAGAATTATTAAAAAAACAAATTATCAGTTTGAATTTATTGATTTAGGTGGGGGTATGGGTATTTCGTATAATGATAATGATAAAAAACTTGATTATAAAAAATATAATCTTGCTATTAAAAAATTCTTAAAAAACCACAAATCAAAAATAATATTCGAACCTGGCAGGTCTATTGTGGGTAACACAGGGACACTTATTTCAAAAATAATATATATAAAAAAAAGTGAAAGAAAAAATTTTATAATTCTTGATGCTGCAATGAATGATTTATTAAGACCTGCTTTATATGGTACAACCCATAAAATGCTACCTTCAATAAAAACTAACAAGAAATCTAAAAAAGTTTATGAGTTTGTTGGTCCAATTTGTGAAAGTACTGATAAATTTACAACGTTAAAAAACTTCCAAGAACTAAAAGAAAAAGACTTAGTTGCTATGTGCGATGTTGGTGCATACGGAATGTCATTGAGTTCAAATTATAATGTTAGGCCCAAACCTGTAGAATTATTAATCAAAGGTTCAAAAATAAAGATTATAAGAAAAAGACAAAAGCATAAAGATTTAATGTAGCTTTTGATAATAATGATTAGAAACTTTATATTTTCAATTTTCTTTTTTTCTGGAATAGTAATTATTTCATTAATTTTTTTACCTGCATTTTTTTTACCTCAAAAGGTTGTTCTTATTGGTGGAAAGTTAATGGGCTATTGGACAAGCTTTTGTCTTAAGTTTTTTTTATCAACAAAAATCATAATCAAAGGAAAAGAAAATATCATTAATAATGAAAAATTTTTTATAGCCGCATCGCATCAATCAATGTTTGAAACGTTTTTTCTACAAACAATTTTTAACTCACCTGTATTTATTCTCAAAAAAGAATTACTTGTGATACCTATATTTGGTTGGTACTTAAAAAAAATTGGATCTATTTCAATAAAGAGAAATAAAGTTACCAAAGACAATTTAAGTTTCTTTGACGATATTTCAGAGATTATAAATAAGTCAAAGAGACCCCTTATAATCTTTCCTCAAGGAACAAGAGTTTTACCAAATGAAAGACCACCATTTAAAAAAGGTGCTTCAAGAATTTATGAAGAATTAAAAATAAACTGTCAACCAGTTGCTATCAACTCTGGATATGTTTGGCCCAAAAGAGGACTAAAACATAGTCACAAAACTATTACTATTTCAATTTTAAAACCTATTGTTGCTGGGTATTCAAAACAAGAGTTTATTAAAATTTTAGAGAATAATATTTATTCTGAACTTAACTTTTTAGACTAGCCTTTCATTGGCATAACAACAAATATACTATCAAAATCTCCTGGGTCTTTTATTAAAGCTGGGGAACCCGTATCGTTAAAAAATATCTCAACTTTTTCTCCATCTAATTGAGATGCAACATCAATTAAATATCTTGAATTAAAACTTATTTCTAAATCATGATCAAATTTTACATTTAAAGTTTCTTTACCATCACCACTGTTAGTATTATTAACAGAAAGATCTAAAGTATCTTTTGATAAGTTAAATTTTACTCCATCTTTTTTATCTAGTGATACTGATGCAACTCTATCAACAGAGTTTAAAAATAATTTTAAATCAATCTCTAATTTTTTTTGATTATTTTTTGGTATTACCTGTATGTAATTTGGAAACTTTCCATCAATAAGTTTTGAAATCAATACACTGTTATTTAACTCAAATTTTATTTTAGATTTAATATTAGAGATTTTTACATCTCCATCATAACTATCTAGTAAAGAACATAGTTGAAAAATAGTTTTCTTTGGTAATATAATTGGTTCAAAGTCAATTTTTTGATCTAGTCTAATTTTTGAAATAGACATTCTATGACTGTCAGTTGCTGCAGCTGTTAAGTAATTCTTATCTTCTACTTCAGTTTGATGTAAATAAATTCCACTTAGATAATGTCTTGTCTCGTCATTCGAAACAGAAAATTTACATTTATTTAATAATTTTAAAAGTTGTTTTGATTTAATAACAAACTCATTTTGATTAAAATTCTCATCTGTTAACGGAAACTCAGTCGCGCTAATACAATTCAAATTAAAGATAGATTTTTCAGACTCAACCTGTAGCTTGCTTATATCAGTTAAAGAAAGATTTATTTTTTTTCCTGAAGAAAATTTTCTTATAATATCATACATGATAGAAGAGGTTGTCGTGGTCTTACCTTCCTGTAAAATCTCAACATTATTTAACTGATGTATAAATATTAAATCTAAATCTGTAGCTGTTATTGTTAGATTTGAGTTACTCACATCTAATAAAATATTAGACAAAATTGGAAGAGTACTACGTTTTTCAATTACACCCTGACAATAATTTAATGCTTGCTGTAGATCTTGTTGATTAACGTTAAATTTCATTTTCTTTGTTATTATATAGTATCTGATTCTTTAACTTGCTAATATTTTCAACCATCTCTGGGTCTTTTTCTTTAATTTTTTCAATAGTTTTTACTGAATGAATTATTGTCGTATGATCTCTATTAGAAAACTCTCTTCCTATTTCAGGCAAAGATTTAGAAGTTAAAATTTTAGTGAGATATATAGCTGTCTGTCTTGGTCTTACAAGATATCTTGATCTTCTAGATGATAACATTTCATTTTTGCTAATCTTAAAAAATTTACAGACAGTTGTTTGTATTAAATCAATTGTTACTTTATTTTCTGCTAAATTTAACAAATCTTTTAACACAACTTTTGTTTCGGCTAAATTTGGTACTTTGTTGTAAATTCTTGAAAATGAGACAACTCTATTTATGGCACCAACTAACTCTCTTACACTTGCGGTGATTTCATTGCTTATAAAATCTTGTATTTCTTTAGAAACCTTTATTTGATCTGCATAAAGATTATTTAATTCCTCAGTTTTGTTTTCAACAATTTTTTTTCTAAGTTCATTATCTGGTTTTTGAATATCGACAACTAAACCACCTGAAAACCTAGATTTAATTCTTTCTTGAATTCTTGATAATTTATTTGGTGATCTATCAGCTGAAACAATTATTTGAGAACCTTTATCCAACAATGCATTAAAAGTATGAAAAAATTCTTCCTGCATTGCTTCTTTACCACTTATGAATTGAATATCATCTATCAATAAAATATCTGTATTCCTAAAGTATTCCTTAAACTTTACCATATCATTCGACTTAATTGATTTTACAAACTGATACATAAAACGCTCAGCTGATATAAACATTACTTTGTTATTTTTTTTTAATTCAAGACCGATAGAATTTAAAAGATGTGTTTTACCCATTCCAACGCCACCATAAATATATAAAGGGTTATAATGCGATATATTTTCTGAAACTTTTAAAGATGCTTCGTAAGCAAGTTTATTACTTGAGCCTGTTATAAAATTATCAAATCGTTTATTTGGATCTATTCGATTATATTGAAGGTAAGAGTCTTCTATAAAAGAAATATTTTCACTTCTGACTAAAGGTTTTTGAGTGATTTCATTTTTCTGTAATCTTGAATCTTGATCAACTATATTAAATTCAATTCTAATTATATCTTTCTTATGAACTTTAATAATCTGTAAAATTTGATCTAAATATCGTGAGGTTATCCAATCTCTAATGAATCTTGTTGATACTGATAATAATATGTAATTATTAAATTCATCTACAAAAGAAATTTTTTTAAGCCAGCTTTCAAAGATTTCTGGTCCCAACTTATCTTTCATTTGAGCCTGAACTAATTTCCAATCAAAATTTTCAGTTTTAAAATTGTTTAAATTTTTTGTATTTGTAGATTTATTCATAACTTCTAGGAAAATCTCAGTTAGAACTAATATAAAATTTTTGCAACAAATTATTATATAAAATTAAAAAAAAATAAAATCTATGATTGTAGATTTAAAT